>DATEOX010000068.1:0-5807 GCA_035273585.1 Thermoanaerobaculia bacterium | reverse complement strand
GGGACGCGCGCAGCTCGACGCCTTCTTCGACGCCATCGATCCGACGCCCATCGCCGTCGAGCTGGACGCCATCGGCGAGAAGATCACCGCCCGCCTGGCCACCTTCGCCGACGAGCTGTCGAAGGGGCTTTTCGGCGTGCTGGACATCGTCTTCAGCACCGCCCACTCCATCCTGCCCTTCGGACTCGGGGCGCGCATCCAGGCGGGCATGAAGCGCATCCGCGACGAGCTGGCCGTCCTCGATCCGGCGCCGATCGAGGAGGAGGCGCGCCTCATCGTGGAGAGCGTGCTCAACGTGCTGCAGGCCTTCTCCCCGGCGGTGCTGGCCGAGCAGCTCGGCGGCCCGTTCGACGCGCTGATGAAGAAGCTGAAGGAGCTCGATCCGGCGGTGCTGATCGGCGAGCAGAAGGCGCTCGACGATGCGTTCGAGGAGCTGGAGAAGCTGAAGCCCTCCGTCGTGCTGGGCAACATCGCGGGAGAGATCCAGAAGGTGCAGGCCGCGCTCGATGCGCTGCTCACGCTGAAGCTGGGGGACAAGCTCGTCGCCGCGGTGGTCAAGCTGCGCGCGACGGTCGAGGCCATCCTCGACGACGTGGAAGTCGAATTCGATGACTTGCTCGCCTTCCTGGAAGGCGGTGGAGGGGCCGGTGCCGGCAGTTCTGTCAACCTCTGAGGTCTGGCGCGAGCTGCGCGATCCCGTGCGCGGGCAGCGGCGCTTCCGCTTCGACGACGACGGCCGCCCGCGCGAGGGGTGGCTGGCCAGCGGCGAGCACATCGTCTTCACCCACGACGCCGGCGGCGCGCTGCGCCGCATCGACGACGACGGCGGGCCGTTCATCAGCATCGATCCGATCGACGGCGGCACGCGCCTCCTCCGCCGCGGCGCGCCGGCCACCGAGCTGAGCGTCGCCGGCGAGACGCGCGAGCTGCGCAGCGGCGGCAACACGCTGCGTGTCGAGCCGTCGCAGGTGATCGTCCCCGGCCTGGCCGAGCCGCTCGACTATCGATGGAGCGAGGACGGCGGCTGCGCGATCTCGATGGGCGGCGTGCCGCTGTTGAGCATGACCCCTGGGGGGCGCGCCTGCCGGTACGAAGTGCACGGTGTCGGTTCCTGGGAAGAAGGCGCGCCGATCCTCGGCTCGTCCACCCTCACCATCGGCGCGCTGCGCTGCGTGATCGCCAGGGACGCGCTGCAGCGCACGACCGGCCGCCGCTGGAGCGACGGCCACGAGGAGTCCTGGCGCCGCGACGAGCGCGGACGCCTCGCCTTCGCCTACTCGCCCAACGGCGACCTGCTCTTCGACCGTGTCATCCTGAGCCGCGAAGACGGCGAAGGATCTCCCCGCAAGCACGGGGAGATCCTTCGCTCCGCTCAGGATGACACGCCTGACCGCGTGGTCGACGACGCGCACCGCGTCACCGCGTACCGCGACGTGACCTATCGCTACGACGAGGCCGGCCGGCGGGTCGAGCGCATCGCGAACGGCGTCGTCACGCGCTACGAGTACGACCTCCTCGGCCAGCTCACCCGCGCGGGCGAGGTCCGCTACGCCTACGATGGCCTCGGGCGGCGGGTCAGCGTCGCCTCACCTGACCGGACCGTTTACGAGCATCGCGACGACGCGGGGCGGCTCTGGTCCGTCACCGACGAAGCCGGCCGCGCCATCCACGCCTTCCTCTGGCTCGGCGGAAGGATGCTCGCCCGTCTCGATCGCGGCGTTTTATCCGAAGGGTACGTGTGCGATGCCGCCGGAACGCTGCTCGCGGTGCTGCGTCCCGGGCACGAGCCGGAGCGGGTCGATGCGCCGCCGTTCGGAGCCATCTCCGCCGCGTACCGGCCGACGCTGTACGGCCATGTCGGCGATCCGCGCACGGGCCTCATCCACTTCGGCGCGCGGGAGCTCGATCCGGAGCTCGGCCTCTTCCTCACGCCCGACCCGTGGGACGGCGCGCCCGATGATCCGCGCCTCTGGCAGGGCGGCCATCCGCAACCGCAGGCCGAGCTGCCGCGCATCAACATCCACCCCTACGCGCTCTGCCATCACGACCCGCTCGGGCGCGTCGACCTCGACGGACACAACACCTTCCTCAACACCCTCCTCGGCGTGACCTGGGGCATGCCGCTCACGTCGCTGTCGCTCTTCGCCTTCCTGCCCCTGAACATCGTCCTGGAGCTGGTGGTCAACTTCTTCATCCTCGGCGCGGAGGTCTTCGGCATCCTCGCCCTGCGCGACGCGTACAAGAACTACCGCCTCTTCGACTCGTACGGCGCCTTGCGCAGCAAGCGGCAGGAGGTGGTCTCCCTCTCCCTCAACGGCTTCTTCATCCGCAGGGTCACCTCGGGCATCACCATCGGGCAGGTGGTGCAGGCCGCCTCGTCGCTCTGGGACTTCTACGACCTGCGGCGGATGCTGGAGATCTGGGACATCGCCGGCTCGGGCGCTCTCGCCCCATTCAACGCCGACAAGAACAAGCACTCCGTGGTGGCCATCAAGTCGACCAAGGGCGGCGCGGCCAGGCTGCACGTCTCTCCCTGGTCGCGCGGCTTCGGCAACGAGGTGAAGACGGTCCTCGGCACGCAGAAGTTCAGCGACCGCGCGTTGCCGGGAGAGGCGTTCGCGCGCGGCATCATGCACCTCGCCCGCCCGGTGGCGGCGAGCTTCCCCGCCGGGGACGGCGTCACGATGCAGGCCGATGAATACCTGGCCGCCGTCCCTCCCGCCATCTCGGCGAGGGCGGTGCTCGACGCCGCGGTGGCCATCCGCGTCGACACCGACCGCAAGACTGCCCTCAAGGACTTCCTGGAGCTGACGGCCAAGGGGCAGCCGGCGGAGATCATGGAGGTGAAGGAGGTCGTGCACGAGGTGGTGGAGGGGAAGTTCCTCCGCTCCCGCAAGACCGACCTGCTGATGCTCGACCGCCTGCTGCCGCCGGCGTTGAGCGCGGCCAAACTACGCGTCCGGCGGCTGATTCCGGCGAAGGGCGAGACGGAGTCGACCGGCTGGCAGGGAGGACCGCGGGAGCTGACCCAGGCGAAGCTGGACGTCCTCCCCGGAGTGACGAAGGGCGGCCTGGTGCGCGTGGCCAGGGTGGGCGACGAGAAGAAGTTCGTCGTCGTCGACCGCATCGAGCTGAAGCTGAAGCTCTCGCCGTCGGTCGCTCCGCAAGTGCCGGACACGACGACTGTGACGGTACTCCGCGCGGAGAAGTCGTTCAGCGGCGCGGTGAAGGACAAGGCCAAGCCCGAGGCCATCACCCTCGGCGCGAAGCGGCCGAAGGTGGAGGTCGGCGACCTGCTGCTGGCCACGGCCGGCGGCGCGAAGAAGCACGTGCGGGTGAAGAAGGTGGACGGCGAGACGATCGAAGTCTTTCCCTCGCTCCAGGACCTCAACCTCGTCGTCTTCGGCGAGACGCCGGTCTCGCTCCAGCGCTGGGTGGACGTCGACCCGAAGAAAGAGCTGGCCACGATCACCGCCGTGGCCGGCGACGTCATCACCATCGAGCCTCCGCGCGCCTCGCTCTTCAAGAAGGGGAGCCTCGTCGCGGTCACGTCCGCCGGCGACCGCCTCTTCCGCGAGGTGGCGGAGATCACTGACATCAAGATCGTTCTCGCCGCGGACGGTCCCGGCGCCGCGCCGTTCGGCGTCACCGCGGCCGACTACGACGCCGACTACGACGTGACCGGCGTCCGGGCGGCGGAGCAGACGCGCTTCCTGAAATGGATCAGCGGCAACAAGCCGGCCGACTTTGGCGACTTTCCGGCCGCCGTGCTGGCCGTCCGTCCCGACCGCAAGGGGGGCGCCGATCCGCAGGAGGAGGCGGTCTACTACATCAAGGGGCCGAACGCCGCGCCGGCGCTGCATCCGACCTGGAGCGGGCGCGGCGACTTCTGGATCCTCGATACCGACCTGCCGCTGGAGACCGACGGCGCGAAGAAACTCTGGCGCATCGACGTGGAGCACGCGCCGGAGTTCCTGGGGGCGGTCGAATTCGAGCTCGTCCAGTACGAGAAGGACCCCGCCGCGCCGGCCTCGCGCGCCGATGGGACGCCCTCCAAGGCGAAGCTCGCCCTCCACGCGCCGCGGGTGCACGTGCCGGTGAAGCCGAAGGTCACTTCCACCCACCTCGAGTCGGTCTTCGAGCACGAGCTGCATCACGTCCGGCAGATGTCGCGCTGGGGCCCCATCATGGCCGCGCTGCCGCTCACCGGCGTCCTGCTGGACATCGACGCCGGCGTTGCCGCGAGCGGCGGCACGCGCCCCGGCTGGCTCAGCGCGCTGCTCGATCCGGTCAACAAGGACCTCTTCGGCGATGTCGCGCCCGGCGACTTCTACACCATCGGCGGCATCCTGCAGGCGCTCTGGAACCTGGCCATCCCCGGGACGCTCGACTACGAGACGTGGCACGCCATCTTCAATCCCGTCTCCGACCTCCTTCTCCGCCTGATCCCCGACGTCGCCTCGGTGGAGCCCGGCAAGTTGCGCAGCCTGGCCGCCGTCGCCCGCATCCTGGGCAACTTCTTCGAGCTCCGCTCCTGGAACCCGCTCCTGGGCTTCTTCGTGCTCGGCGTCGTCGGCGGGGGCATGGACGGGAAGCGCAACTTCCTCGAGCACCAGGCGGGCCGCGCCTCGGGCGAGATGTACAGCCCCACCATCAGCGCCGACGACCGCTTCAACGCCGACTACGAAACGTACTGGAAGGACCACAAGCTGCGCGAGGCGAACCTGACCAAGCCGGTCGGCAGCTCGACGCGCATGCTGATGTTCGCCGGCTACACGACCGACACCGTCCTCTCCTACACGCATGCCGATCAGCCGGGCACGCCGACCGTCTACCACCAGGTCGGCGTGAGGGCGACCGACCCGCTGATGTTGATCACGGCCAACACGGCGAGGATGCTCTTCCAGGCCGACCTCTACGACCACCTGGTCGGACCGATTCTCGGGATCGTCGGCATCCAGCCGCCGAAATCGCTGGGCGCCGCCGCCGCCCCGGTCCCATTCTGGATCGCCGACGCCGGCACGCTCCTGGTGCCGAAGTTGCGCGCGCACGTCCCGCTGCCGCCGCAGGTGAACCGCACTGCCGGTTTCTACCTGATCCCCGGCGCGCCCGGGACGTGCGACGTGGAGACCGTCGGAACCGTTGCGAACTCGCACCTCGTCACCCTGACCACGACGGAGGGGAAGGTCACCCTGGCCGGCTCCGACGTGCCGTGGCACGAGCCGGCCGGCGTCGGCGCTCCGATCAACGTCCTGCCGAAGCTGACGCTGTTCATCACCGAGTCCGCGGCGCTGCGCATCGATGGACAGGGGAACAGCGGTTGGGATGCCGAGGTCGATCCGGTGGCCGACTTCACGCTCAGTGTGGATGGGACGAAGGGCTGGACCGTCCAGGCGACGAAGACCTTCACCGCCGGCACGCAGGCGCGCGTCCGGCTGTTCCGAGTCTTCGAGAAGACCGACCCCGCCTTCGACCTCCGCTTCGACGACGTGCCGACGATCAAGAACGTGCCGTCCTATCTGGACGACCCGGCGTGGATCGTGGTCCGCGACTTCCTCGTCGAGCTGGCCGACATCCAGCTCAAGAACGACACCGCCACGAACGGCGCCGCGTACGAGCTGACCACCCCCATCCCGGCCAGCTCCGTCGTCGCCGTCCCCGCCCTTCCCACCCAGCTCGTCGGCCCCTCCGGCCGCGGTCAGAAGTGGAAGATCGGCCCGCCGCCCGCGGCCGTTCCCGCCGGTACGGTGTTCCGCGTGACGGCGACGTTCGGCACGGGGGCGAACGTGGAGCCGCGGAGCTTCGAC
>DATEOX010000067.1:0-2101 GCA_035273585.1 Thermoanaerobaculia bacterium | reverse complement strand
GCACCGAGCCCGCCGTGGCCACGCCGACGGAGATCGTGTAGGTGAACGAGGCGAGGCTGAGCACGAGCTGGTGCGCGGCCAGCGGCAGCGCGCCGATGCGGCCGGCGATCAGGCCGACCAGGGCGAAGATGCCGATCTCGGCGCCCATCTGCAGTCCCACCGGCAGTCCGACGCGCAGCGCGCGGAGGATCTCGTCCGGCGTCCAGCGGTGCAGCGGGCCGGCCTCGTGCGGAGGGAGGGGGAGGCGCCACACGGCGAAAGCGACGATCGACACCTCGATGACCGACGCGATCACGGTGGCCAGCGCCGCGCCGGACACGCCCATGGCCGGAAGGCCGAAGCCGCCGAAGACGAAGAGGATGTCGGCGATGACGTTGAAGATGTTGCAGATGATGACCGAGACGAGCATCGGCCGCGTGATGCCGTGCGCCTGCAGATACGCGCGCAGCGTCAGGAAGACGAGGATCGGCGCGAGGCCGATCGTCCGGATGTGCAGGAAGCTGCGCGCCGGCGCGACGAGATCGGGGGCGATGCCGAACCACTCGAACACGAGCGGCCCGAGGAGCAGCGGGACGGTCAGCACGGCAGCGACGATCAGCGAGAGCCAGATGCCTTGCCACATCACGTGACGCGCGCGGACCTTATCGCCCGCACCGACCGACTGGGCGATCATCGGGTCGACGCCGAGGACCGTGCCCATGCCGAGGATGGAGATGGCGAAGAAGACGGCGGTGGCCAGCCCCGCGCCGCCCAGCTCGCGCGCGCCGAGGCGGCCGATGACCGCCAGGTCGACGAGCGACATCAGTTGCGTCCCGGCCTGCGCGGCGCAGAGCGGGAGAGCGAGGCGAAAGAGCTCACGGAGCTCGATGCGGACCGACATGAACCGCGCATTCTAGCCGGCGCGGCCGGCTGCGTCGGTTGGCCAAGCCTCTGCCACCCTCATCGCCCGAATTGAGCTCGCGGCGCAGCCTCTCAGGCACGTTTGTGCGGCAGTCCGGCTTCGTGTAGATTGCGCGCCGCCATGCGATACCTCGTCACCGGCGGCGCCGGTTTCATCGGGTCGAACTTCATCCGATTCCTCTTCAACAAATACGGCGACGACGCCCGCGTCGTGAACCTCGACAAGCTCACCTACGCCGGCATCCGGGAGAACCTGGCCGAGTACGAGGGGCGGCCCAACTACCGCTTCCTGCAGGGCGATATCGCCGATCCGGCGGCCGTCGAGGAGGCCTACGAGGGCGTGGACGGCAGCGGCGTCGACGTCGTGGTCAACTTCGCCGCCGAGACGCACGTCGACCGCTCGCTGATGGAGGCCGGCACCTTCATCCAGACCGACGTCCACGGCGTGCTCGTCCTGCTCGAGGAGGCGCGCAAGCACGCGCCGAAGCTGCGCCGCTTCATCCAGATATCCACCGACGAGGTGTACGGCTCGATCGATTCCGGCTCGTTCCGGGAAACCGATACGCTCAACCCGCGCAACCCGTACTCCGCCTCGAAGGCCGGCGGCGACCGGATGGCCTACGCCTATGCCCAGACCTACGGCCTGCCGGTCATCGTCACCCGCGCCTCGAACAACTTCGGGCCGTGGCAGTACCCGGAGAAGCTGATCCCGCTCTTCGTCACGAACGCCATCGACGATCAGGCGCTGCCGCTCTACGGCGACGGCCGCAACGTGCGCGATTGGCTCTTCGTCGAGGATCACTGCGCGGCGGTCGACTACCTCATCGAGCACGGCACGAACAGCGAGACGTACAACATCGGCGGCGGCAACGAGCTGGAGAACCGGGAGATCACGCTCAAGATCCTGCAGCTCGTGGGCAAGCCGGAGTCGCTCATCAAGCCGGTCGGCGACCGGCAGGGCCACGACCGGCGCTACTCGCTGGATACGACGAAGCTGGCCAACATGGGCTTCCGCTGCGACACCGATTTCGATGCCGCCCTGGAGCGGACGGTGCGCTGGTATCGGGAGAACGAGCCGTGGTGGCGAGGCATCAAGGAGCGCAGCGCCGAGTACAAGGCGTTCTACGAGAAGCAGTACTCGGGGAGATGAATGTAGGGCCGGCTCTCCAGCCGGCCCAGCATCGACATGGGGCCGGCTGGA
>DATEOX010000066.1:0-4179 GCA_035273585.1 Thermoanaerobaculia bacterium | reverse complement strand
GCCCCCCTCCCCGCCAGCAGCCCCGCGTCCACGGCCTGGTTCGCCACGATGGCGGTGCTGTTCTTCTCCGTCGCCGTGCACTGCGTGAGGCATCGGCATCTGTTCATCGAGGCGACGAATTTGCGGGAGTTGTTGGATAGGCGGAAGCTGGGGGTTATTGCGTTCGAGTAGTTGCTGGTTGCTAGTTGCTGGTTGCTAGTAGGTATACTTGGCGGGCCCACCCTCTCGCGTGCTCTCTCTCTGGCACCTCACTAGCGATGTCATTCCGTGATCTTCGTGTGTGGCGCGCGAGCGTTCGCTTCGTCGTGCAGATCTATCGCGTCACGCGGTCGTTCCCTTCGCATGAGCGTTTCGGACTCGCCGCGCAGTTGCAACGTGCCGCCGTCTCCGTTCCTTCGAATATCGCCGAGGGGCATGGGCGCATCACGTCCGGTGAATGGATCCAGTTCCTCGGCCATGCGCGCGGCTCTCTCTACGAGATCGAGACGCAACTCGTGGTGGCTCACCAACTCGGTTACCTCGACGGCCGGACCTACTCGACGCTTTTCGATACAGTCAACGGCATCGGCAAAGGGGTGACGACCCTCATCCAGGACGCAAAGCAACGCAAACGAACTACCAGCAACCAGTAACCAGCAACCAGTAACTCTTCATGCGCTACGCGCCATTCATCGCCCTGCTCGCCCTGACGGCACTAACCTGCGCACGCGCGCCCAAAACCCCCAACGTCTTTCTCATCTCCATCGACACCCTCCGCTCCGACTACGTAGACGCCACCAAAACCCCCCACCTCGCCGCCCTCGCGAACGACGCCACCACCTACCAGCACGCCTGGTCCCACTGCCCCCTCACCCTTCCGTCCCACCTCTCCGTCTTCACGGGCGAGCTGCCGCCGCGGCATGGGGTGCGGGACAACGCGGGGTATCGGTTCGATGCGGCGCGGCATCCGACGCTTGCGGCGACGTTGCGCGAGCGCGGGTACCGCACGGCGGGGGCGGTCTCGGCGTACGTGTTGCGCAAGGCGACGGGGGCGGGGGAGGGGTTCGAGACGTATGACGATGCGATCGGCATCGTGGACGGCGCGCCGCTCGGGGCGTTGCAGCGGTCGGGGCGGGTCACGGAACAGATCGCGGAGCGGTGGATCCGGGATCATCGGGGGGAACGGTTCTTCTACTTCCTCCACCTATACGAGCCGCATGAGCCGTATGCGCCGACGTATGAGGCGGACGTCCGCGAGGCGGACGCCATCGTCGGCGATTTTCTCGCCTTCCTGAAAAAGAGCGGGTTGTATGACGACGCCCTGATCGTCGTCCTTTCCGATCATGGCGAAGGCCTCGGGGAGCATGGGGAGCGGGAGCACGGCATCCTCCTCTACCGCGAGGCGCTGCAGGTGCCGCTCATCGTGCGGCTGCCGGGCGGCGGCGCGCGCACCATCTCCGAGCCGGTCGGGCTGGCCGAGGTGAAGGGGATGATCCTCGGCGTGCTGGATGAGGGGAAGCTGCCGGAGGTCGAGCCGCATCCGATCTATGCCGAGTCGCTGTTCCCGCGCATTCACATCGGCTGGAGCGATCTCCACTCGCTCGTCCGCGAACAGGTGCACTACATCGACGCGCCGCATCCGGAGGCGTACGACCTCCGCCGCGATCCGGGCGAGCGGGCCAACGCCATCGATCGCTACCGCCGCGGATTCACGGCGGCGCACGAGGAGCTGCAGGGCATCGGCGGCGCGTATGCGGCGCCCGACGCGGTCAGCGACGAGGAGAAGCGCAACCTCGCCTCCCTCGGATATGTCAGCGCGGGGGGAGGGGAGGAGACGCTGGCCGACCCGAAGGAGCGGGTCTCCGACTTCGAACAACTGCGCAAAGCCATGCGCGATCAGTCCATCCCCGAGCTGGAGCGGCTCCTGGCGGCGAACCCGCGCTGGTCGGACGTCCGCGACCTCCTCGGCGTCGCGTGGCAGCGGAAGGGCGAGCCGCTCCGCGCGGCGAAGATCTACGAGGATGGGATCGCGCTGACGCCGCGCCTCGCGCCGGAGTTCGCCCTCTCCGCCGCCTCCGCCCTCCTCGACGCCCACCGTCCCGACGACGCGGCGCGTCACGCCCGCTTCGCCGCCGAGCAGGGAGCGCCCGGCGCACGCCTGGTGATGGGCGAGATCGAGCTCGCCCGCGGCAACCTCGACGCCGCCGCGCAGGAGGAGCAGGCGGCCGAGCAGAACGCCGCGGAGAAGGCGCATGCGCTTTTCCTCGCCGCGCGCATCGCCTCCGCCCGCCGCGACTTCCCCCGCGCCCTGGCCCTGCTCGAAGCCTCCGAGGCCGAGCGCCGCCGCACCGGCGCCTCGATGCCGCAGAACTTCCACTACATCGCCGCCGACACCCTGGCCCGCCTGGGCCGCGTCCCCGAGGCGATGCAGCAGTTCGACGCGGAGCTGCGGATGAATCCGGGAAATGCCCGGGCGCGGCGGGATCGGGAGATGTTGAGGAGGATCGTCGGGAGATAGTTGTTGGTTGTTCGTTGTTGGTTATTAGTAGGACTCCCGGCCGGACGACCTACTAACAACCAACAACGAACAACCAACAACTGCTCTCCCCGGGTCCACCCCTAACCCCTGTGATCACTTCCTGACCCCGTAACGGAGGCGTTACAGGATCACTTCTTGATCCTTTACCGGTCATCATCCAATGAAATCAATGACTTAGCTCTTGGTATCGCCATTGCGATAGCGGGCGGCCAACGTTCTTCCCGGGATTCTCATGAAAGGACAAGAAGGAAAAGCATGAAGAGAGCCCTTGCCGCGTTCCTGTTTCTCGTCACCACGGCGGCGTTTGCCAAGAATGGCGCGCCCAACAACGGCATCACCATCAAAGACCAGGACCACAAAGGTGTCCCGACATTCGTGACCGGCGCCCTCGGCAAGCTGGGCAACGGGCAGAAGGACAAGGCCGCGAAGGCCTTCCTCAAGGCGCAGAAAGAGCTGCTGCAGATGGCCGGAACGGAAGACTTCGACGTGGTCGGCACCTCCACCGACCAGCTCGGCCACACGCACGTCCGCCTGCAGGAGACGCTGTACGGCCTGCCGGTCGTCGGCGCGGAGTACCTCGTGCATGCCGACGCGGCGGGGAACGTCTTCGCCATGAACGGCCGCTTCACGGCCGACCAGGGCGACCGCTACCCGACCATCGACCCGTTCTCCGCGCTGACCCAGGCGGCGAGCGAGCGTGGCGCGCTCTCCCCCCGCTGGGAGAGCGGCGCGACGCTGGTGTGGGTGCTGAACGAAAAGAGCGCCGCCTACCTCGCCTGGCGCGCCACGATCTCCTACAAGGGCGTGGACGGCCCCGAGGTGGACGTGATCTACGCGGATGCGTCGGGCAGCAACGCCGGCGAGCTCGTTCTCTATCAGCCGAAGATCCAGCGCGCGAAGAACCGCCGGGTCTACTCGGCCAACAACGGCACCACCCTCCCGGGCACGCTCCTCTGGTCGGAAGGCGGCACGCCGAACACCGACACCACGGCGCAGGCGGCCTACAACTACGCCGGCAACGTCTACGACTACTACAAGAACGTCTTCGCCCGCGACTCGTATGACGGCGCCGGCGCGGCGATCATCTCCTCGGTCCACTACTCCACGAGCTACAACAACGCGTTCTGGAACGGCAGCCAGATGGTCTACGGCGACGGCGACGGCGTGCAGTTCGGGCCGCTCTCCAAGGCCCTCGACGTCGACGCGCACGAGCTGACGCACGCCGTCACCGAGCGCACCGCCAACCTGACCTACTCGAACGAGTCGGGCGCCCTCAACGAGGCCACCTCCGACATCCTCGGCAACTCCTGCGAGGCCTATTCGATCAGCGGCGGCATTCCGAACGCGAACACCTGGAAGGTCGGCGAGGACATCACCACCCCCGGCACCGCGGGCGACGCCCTCCGCTACATGAACAACCCGACCGCGGACGGCTACTCGAAGGACTACTACCCGGAGCGCATCATCGGCACGGCCGACAACGGCGGCGTGCACGGCAACTCCGGCATCGCCAACCTGGCTTACTACCTGATGGTCATCGGCGGCACGCATCCGCGCGCCAAGACCACCATCAACGTCACGCCGCTGTCGGCGACCTCCTCCACCTCCCTCGACATGGCCCAGCGCATCTGGTATCGCGCGCTGACCACCTACTGGACCTC
>DATEOX010000065.1:0-5819 GCA_035273585.1 Thermoanaerobaculia bacterium | reverse complement strand
CGTCCTCGCTTACGAGATGAACGGCCGGCCGCTGCCGGTCGCGCACGGCGGGCCGCTGCGCCTCGTCGTCCCCGGCTGGGCCGGCGATCACTGGATGAAATGGCTGGTGCGCCTCAGCGCGCAGGCCGAGCCGCAGAAGGGCTTCTACATGGACACCGCCTACCGCTGGCCGAACGAGGCGGGCACGCCGGGCGTCGCGGTGAAGCCGGAGGAAATGCATCCCGTGACCGAGCTCTCCGTGAAGTCGAACATCACCACGGCGCCGAAGCGGGCCAAGGTCGGGCGCGTGTCGACGATCGCCGGCTTCGCCTTCTCCGGCGCGCCGGACATCCGCAAGGTCGAGCTCAGCGACGACGACGGCGCGACGTGGTCCGCCGCGACGCTCGACCCGCGCCACTCGCCGTACGCGTGGCGCCTCTGGTCCTACGCATGGGTGCCGAAGACTCCAGGAAAAATACAGGTTCTGGCCCGGGCGACGGACAGCCGCGGCGTCGCGCAGCCGCGCGACGCGCAGTGGAACCAGAGCGGCTATCTGTACAACTCGTGGCACGGCGTCGACATCGAGGTGATCGCGTGAAGCGCCTCGGGTCTCTCCTGCTGATGTGTACGCTGCTCGCGAGCGCCGCGTCGTCGGCACCCAAGAAGAAACGCCCCGCGTTCGACCCCTCCCTCCCGCTCCTCGGCACGAAGTTCCACGCGCTGCCGGAGGGGAAGGGGAAGGAGGCGGTGGAAGGGAGCTGTCTCCCCTGTCACTCCACCGACATCCTGGCCCAGCAGCGCCTCACGGAGAAGCAGTGGACGGCGAGCGTGGACAAGATGATCCGCTGGGGGGCGGTGGTGGATGAGAAGCGGAAGGCGGAGCTGATCGCCTACCTGGCGAAGCACTTCGGCCCGGAGAACAAGTACACGCCGCGCAAAGTGCGGATGTAGTCCGGCATACCGTTTGCGAATTGCGCCGGGCGTGCAACGCCTCGTCCTCATCTTCCTTTTCGCCACCGCCGCGATCGCCGCGGACAACCGCGCCACGTACGAGAAAGAGCCGAACGGCCCGCACGGCGACTGCGCCGTGAACTGGTTGCGCCTCGACTCCGGCCTCGACTACCGGGCCATCCGCTGCCTCGGCGACGAAGACGACCTCGACGTGCACGTGGTGCGGGTCGACAGCGACGCGTGGGACTTCGATACCGCGGTCGTGGCCGGCAGCACGGCGCGCAACGTCGCCTCGCAGCAGCGCGCGCCGTTCGCCATCAACGCGAACTTCTTCGACGCCGCGCGCCGCCCGCTCGGCACGATCGTCCGCTCCGGCGCGGTGGTGAACGCGCCGAAGTCGTCGTCGTGGCAGTCGATCTTCCTGGTCACCAAGGACGGCAAGCCGCGCATCATCCTGCCCTCATCATGGTCGTCGTACCGCAGCCGCGCGGCGATGGCCGTGCAGGCCGGGCCGCGGCTGGTGATCAAGGGCAAGCGGGCGGACATCAAGAACAACTACGCCGCGGCGCGCTGCGGGGTTTGCATCAGACGCAACGGCGAGCTGCTCTTCTTCGCCATGCCCCAGGAGCGGAAGTTCAGCATGTACGAGATCGGCCGCGTGGCCCGCCGGAGCGAGGAGGACGGCGGCCTCGGATGCTGGGACGCGATGCTCTTCGACGGCGGCCACTCCGTCAACTTCCACGCCGAGGGGGCGGACCGGCGGATCGACGTTACGGGAGACCCGGTCCCGGTATTTGTGTTTGCGACGCGAAGAGCTGCGTCGTCTCCGGATTGAGCAGCACCCAGAAGGCGTAGATCGCCACCGCGGTGCCGAGCGGGAAGCTCAGCAGGTGCAGTGCGGCCAGGATGATGGCGAAGATGCGCGCCCATTCGCGCCGCCGCCGCAGCCCGATACCGACGATGATGCTCGGCGCCGAGAGAACGATGACCAGGCCGGCCACGAACGTGCCCACCGCGCCGGTCACCAGCGCCGCCTCGCGCTCGCCGGAGATGGCCCCCGCGCCGAAGATGATGATGAACAGGCCGATCCCGATGGCCACACCAAGCACGCCCAGGATGATGTAGAGGATGCCGAGGATGTCGATGTGTGAGCGCATGGAGAAAGTATACGGATGGGCGGGGGCGGGGTTTGCCAGTGTCATTCTGAACCGCGAAGACGGCGAAGAATCCGTACCGATCACGCGCCGCGCCTGAAGGTGCGGATCCTTCGCCGTCTCCGCGGCTCAGGATGACACGGGCGAGACGCCCGCGCGCCTATGGTGGCGGTGGTGCGCTCTCCGTCGTCGCGGTCGTGTCCGTCTGCGTCGGCGCCTCGGTCGTCGTCTCCGTGGGCGGCGCGGTCTCCTCGGTGGCGGTCGGCGGTGTGAGGTCGGTGTCGGTGACGGGCGGCGCGGCGGTTTCGGTCGTGGCCGTGGTCGCCGTCGGCGCCTCGGCGGCCGGCTTCTTCTCCGTCAGCACTTCCTTTTCGAACAGGTAGCCCCAGCGCCGCATCCTGGAGAGGATCATCCGCTGCCGCGAGCGGAGGCGCTTGTTCGGCGCGGCGGGGCTCATGACGCGCGGGTTCGGCAGGCAGCCGGCGAGGAGCGCCGCCTGTTGGGCAGACAGCCCTGACGCCGACGTCCGGAAGTAGTGCCGCGCCGCGGCCTCGGCGCCGTAGACCCGCTCCCCCATCTCCACCACGTTGAGGTAGAGCTCCAGGATCCGCTTCTTGGTCAGGTGCTTCTCCAGCGAGCGGGCGATGAGGTACTCCTTCGCCTTCCGCAGCGGGTTGCGCGAGGGCGATAGGTAGAGGTTCTTGGCCAGTTGCTGGGTGATGGTCGAGCCGCCATGGGAGAGCTTCTTCGTCTTCCAGTCGCGCTCGAACGCCTCCTTCATCGCGTCGACGTCCACCCCTTCGTGCTCGTAGAACTGGTCGTCCTCGGCCACGAGCACCGCGCGCCGCAGATACGGCGAGATGCGCCCGTACGGGACGAACTGATACGAGATCGCGTCGCTCTTGCCCGCCGCGCGAAGCTCCTTGCGCCGCCGCTCCATGAACGCCGTCGTCCCCGGCGCCTGCTTCGCCAGGCGGGAGACGTCCGGGAAGGTGAGCCACTCGTAGCCGGCCCAGAGGATCAGCACCGCGACGAGGATGAGGAGCACCCGCTTGAACACGCGAGCCGGATTCTACCTGTTGGACATCGGCCGGACGGCAGCCGTAATATGTGACGTACAGACGGCAGGGCGGTGATACCGATGGACTGAGGATTCTGTGCCTCCATCCGCTGACGTTCTCCTCTTCTCAAGAATGAACCGCACGCACCCGCGTGCATGACCGAGGAGAGAACATGTCCCATCGGACGAAGCTTTTCCTTGGGCTGGCATTCGCGGCACTCGTCTTCGCCGCCGTGCCCGCCGCGCAGGCGCAGATCGACTGCAACTACTGTGATCCGGCCAACTCCTTCTGCGACGAGAGTTGCTACTACTGCATCGGCTACACCCAGGACGGCTGCGCGGACTATGGCTACAGCACCTGCGGCGAAGAGATCGGCGCCTGCCTCACCTGTTCGCCGACCTGGAGCGAGACCTCGCGCCAGTATCGCGGCTCGTACGGCAACGGCGACTTCCACTGGACATACTGGGAGTGCACGCATCACGTCGTGGAGTGGGTGACGCTCACCGACACGAGCCACTGCAACACGAGCTCGTCGTACTGGACGATGTCGTACTGCGACGACTCGATCGACCACTCCGAGAGCGGCGTCGGATACCAGGACTGCTGCGACGGCGGCTGGTACTGCGACGGCCACCACAGTTGCTGATCACGTCGGCGGGAGGGTGTCCGCGGCGCCTTCCCGCCGGCAAGGTCCAGCCGGAAACTGGTTGGATATTTGCAGGCCATCCGCCACACCTGCTCTACGGCGTGGCATAAAGGTGGTGATGCCGATGGCTTGAAGAAGTCTGCCGCTCCATTCGCTGACGTTCTCTTGTCCCCACCGATAGGCCCTGGATTCAGACCCGCTCGGGTCCGCGGTCGGAAGGCATAGGAAGACATGAGTCTCGCAAGCACTCACGCCCGACGTGTGTCTCGGACTTCGACGCCTCGCGGCCCGGCGGCAGGACGCCCCTCGGTCATCTCCAACCCGCACGCATCCGCGTGCCTCGAAACCTCGAGGAGAGAGCCCTTCATGTCCACCTCGGTGAAGTATCTCCTTGGCTTCGCGCTCGTGGCGCTGCTCTGCGCCGCCGCGCCCGCGGCGAAGGCCCAGATCGCCTGCGACGAATGTGACCCGTACTTCAGCTCCTGTAGCGAGGACTGCTGGTACTGCTTCGGGTTCAACCCGGACGGCTCCTGCCTGAACACCCGTTACTCGACCTGCGGCCAGCGCAGCGCCGGCTGCATTCCCGACACCTGCTCGCCCAGTTTCTACGAGAGCAACCGCGAGTACCGCGGCTCGTACGGCAACGGCGACTTCCACTGGACGTACTGGGAGTGCACGCACCACGTGGTGGAGTGGGTGACGGTGACGGACGCCAACGCCTGCAACACCAACGCGGCGTACCGCAGCTATGGCTACTGCGACGACACCATCGACCACTCCGAGAGCGGCAGCGGCTACCAGGACTGCTGCGACGGCGGCTGGTATTGCGACGGCCACCACAGTTGCTGATCCACCGGCGGGGAGGCGCCGCGCGTCTTCCCGCCACACGATGGATGAAGGAAGTATGTCTGCCACTCGACAACGTCATGACCGAAACATATACATATCCTCGGAAGGGTGGTGAGTCCAATGGACTAGCGTCCCGGATGCTTCCCGCTCGGCATCCATCAACCCGACAACCGCGCGCGCCGGAACGCAGCGCGCAAAGAGGTTCCCTATGACGAAACTCACGAAGGTCCTCGTGCTCTGTACGATCGCGGCGGCGCTCGTCGTCGCCGCTCCCTCGGCGCAGGCCCAGTTGGGTGAGTGCTGGGATACGTGCGATCGCTACAACTCCTCCTGCGACGAGTTCTGCCAGAACTGCCTCATCTACACGATCGACGGCGGCTGCCAGCAGTGGGAGAGCTCGACCTGCGGCGACAGCGTGGGGGCGTGCATCCCCGACAACTGCTCGCCGAGCTGGCACGAAAGCTCGCGTCAGTACCGCGGCTCGTACGGCAACGGTGACTTCCACTGGACGTACTGGGAGTGCACGCACCATGTCGTGGAGTGGGTGACCATCACGGACGCGAACTCCTGTAACACCAATTCGTCGTTCTGGAGCTACAGCTACTGCGACGACTCCATCGACCATTCCGAGAGCGGCAGCGGCTACCAGGACTGCTGCGACGGCGGCTGGTACTGCGACGGCCACCACAGTTGCTGAAAGGAGAGAACCGGGAGACGCGGCGTCTCTCCGGCGCCGCGTCTCGTCGGACTTCTACTGCAAGGGAGACAAACATGAGATCGCACGGAATCCTCGCCGCGGCGCTGCTGCTGCTCGCCGCTCCGGCGCTGCTGGCCGCGAGCGACAGCGTGGCCGTGATCGGCAAACAGACCGTCACCCAGGCGGAACTGGATCAGGCGGTGGGCAGCCGCATGATGCGCATCCGCACCGAGGAGTACAACATCCGCAAGACCGCCCTCGACGATCTGATCGCCGAGCGGCTGCTGGCCGCCGAGGCGGCCCGGCGCCACATCACCGTCGAGGAGCTGCTCAAGACCGAGGTCGGGGGGAAGATCACCGTCCCCACCGCCGCCGAGGTGGAGCCGTTCTACGAGGGGACGAAGGAGCGCTTCGGCGGCTCGAAGGAAGAGGCCGTCCAGCAGATCATCGACGGGATGCGCCGCCAGCGCATCGCCACCCGC
>DATEOX010000064.1:0-14011 GCA_035273585.1 Thermoanaerobaculia bacterium | reverse complement strand
ATCTTCGACTCCGCGCACGCCACGATTGCGCTGTCGGCGACCCTCGAGCCGTTCGACTTCTACCGCAAGACGCTGGGCATCCCGGACGACCGCTGCGCCGAGCTCTCCCTCCCCTCCCCCTTCCCCCGCGAGAACCGGAAGATCGTGATCGTCTCGGAGGTGGACACGACGTACAAGCATCGCGCGAGCCACTACGACCGGATCGCCGCGACGGTGGCGGACATCGCCGAGGCGAACGAGGGCAACTTCCTGGCCCTCTTTCCGAGTTACGCCTTCCTGCGCGAGGTCGCGGAGCGGATGCCGCCGCTGCGCAAGAACGTGATGACCCAGCGCAGCGACATGACGGACTACGAGCGCAACGCCATCCTGACCATCCTCCGCGACCGGCCGAAGCGCGGGAACCTGATCCTGGGCGTCTCGGGCGGGATGTACGCGGAAGGGGTGGACTACCAGGGCGACATGCTCTCCGGCGTGATGGTCATCGGGCCGGCGCTGCCGCAGGTGAGCTTCGAGCAGGAGCTGCTCAAGCAGTATTACGACGAGCAGTACGGCGCCGGCTTCGAGTTCGCGTACCTCATCCCTGGCATGACCCGCGTCGTGCAGTCGGCCGGCCGCGTGATCCGCAGCGAGACGGACGTCGGGATCATCGCCCTCTTCTGCAAGCGCTTCACGCAGGAGACCTACGCGCGCTACTTCCCCGCCGACTGGTACGAGGAGTCGCCGCGCGAGCTGGTCTCGCGCCGGGCGGCCAGCGAGATCCAGGCGTTCTTCGAAGCGAAGGCGACGCCGCAACTGAGGCTCGTATGAAACGTGTGTTGTGGATGTCCCTGCTGCTGGCGTGCGCGTGCGCCACCAAGCCGCCCATCGCACCGCCGGTGTGGACGGAAGTGCCGGCGGTGGTCACGGACGCGATGTGCGGCCGCCTGCGCGGCGAGGCGATCTCCGGCGACGCCACGATCGCCATCGTGCAGACGACGCAACCCCTCGTGACCATCCGCTCCATGCAGGCCCTCGGCGCGATGTACAACCGGGCTGGCAACCCCGCGGCGCTCTCGCAGTCGATGGCCTCGCTGCAGCAGCCGCTCCCGGTGCGCATCACGCAACAGTGCCGCTGGAAGCCGATCGCCTCGATCAACCCCGACGCGCATGATGAGATGGTCCTGCAGCTCTCCGCCCCGTTCGTGAACCCCTACGCACCGCAGGAAGCGGGCGTGCTGGCCCGCCTCTCGCTGGCCGGACGCGATGCGCAGTGGTACTGGGTGCCGATGGCGCAGCGCAAAGGTACGTGGCTGATCGGCATGGTGCTGCCGATGGACCTGCACGAGGGATAGGAGGCGCGCGCCTCGCCCGGCGGCACGAGACGTGCCGCCGCTTGCGGGCGGGACGCCCGCTCACCGCTGCAGCGACAGCTCGCGCACGATCATCGTCGCCAACGCCCACTCCTCGCGGGCGATGGTTTCGATGTACGAGGTGTCGCGCTTGAAGTTGAACGTCGCGATGCCGTACTTGGCGCGCACCTGGCGCTCGTCGGTGGCGCGGCGGACAATGAGCCGGCGCGGGCCGAGGTCGACCAGGTCGAAGCGCTCGATGAGGTTCTGCTCGAGGAGCGGCGCGACCTCGCGCGGGGCGAAGAGGCGCTCCACGAGCGCCGGCTGATCGCTGCGGATCCAGAAGCGCTCCGCATCGGCGAGCGTCATGGGCGTGACGATCGGCGGGCCGAAGAGCGTCAGCGGCTTGTTCAGTCTGCGGCCTGTGCGGCGGGTGATCAGGATCCGCCCGGGACTCTGCAGCGCGATGGTCGTCAACAGCCGCTCCGGGACGCCTTTGTAGCGGGCGATGAGCTCCAGGCGGACGGCGAAGCCGTTCCAGGTGCCACGCACGCCGACGCCCATGACCCAGGAGCGGCGCGCGTCCTGGATGCCGAGCTCCTGGGCCAGCCGCGTGAAGGCCTGCCGCTTCTTCGACGACTGGCGCGAGACGAAGACCAGCAGGAGGACGAAGAAGGCCACGAAGCCAGCGATCCAGAGCCAGAAGAGCTGTTCGTCCCCCATGGAGCGGTTACCATCATGCGGTACGAAAGGAAAAGACGCCATGGGCGCAGTGACGGTCAGGGCCGGCAACAGCTTTCTCACGGAGATCGACACCGGGACGTTCAAGTTCATCGCGGATGAGCCGTCGTCCGCCGGCGGCACCGACGCGGGCCCCACCCCATACGACTTCCTCTCCGCCGCCCTCGGCGGGTGCACGGCCATGACCCTGCACTTCATCGCCAGGCGCGATTCCATCCCGCTGGAAGGCGTCGAGCTGACCATCACCAACGACCGGATGCACGCCAAGGACTGCGCCGACTGCCTCACCACCAGCGGCTACATCCATCGGTTCGACGTGAAGATGAAGCTCCTCGGGAACCTCACGCCGGAGCAGCGGGCCAAGCTGACCGACATCGCCCGCCGCTGCCCGGTGTACAAGACGCTGACGAACGAGATCCGCATCAACGAGGTGGTGGTGGAATAGCGTGTCATCCTGAGCGAAGCGAAGGATCCGCATCGATCTTGCGGTACCGATCCTTCGCCGTCTTCGCGGCTCAGGATGACACCGGAGGCTTGATGAAGTTCTACTGCGTCGCCGAGATGGACATCACCGATCCGAGCTGGGTGCCGGAGTACGTGAAGAACGTCACCGGGATGGTCGAGCGCCATGGCGGCCGTTACCTGGCCCGCACGCCGAAAGTGGAGGCGATCGAAGGCGAGCGCCAGCCGCCGCAGGTCTTCCTCCTCATCGAGTGGCCATCACGCGAGGCGCTGCAGGCGTTCTACGACAGCGAGGAGTACGCGCCGTACCGCAAGCAGCGCGCGGCCGGCGCGCGCAACCAGTTCTGGCTCGTGGCGGGGGAAGACGTGGCCCGCCTGGCGCACATCGCGGACTGATCATGCTGTTCAAGAAAAGCCGCTTCGGTCCCCGCCTCGTGGCCGCGGCGCGCGACGGCTCGCACTACCGCGACGTGCACGTCTTCATCGGCGGGACGGGGGCGGTGGGCGGCGCGGCGGTGCTGCAGATGATCGCCATGCTCGAGGAGATGATGACCGTCCGTCCGCCGGACGGGCCGGAGGACGTGCCGGTGCTCATCGTCACCGGGCGCAACGCGGACGACATCGACGCCTTCATCGCCCGCCTCAAGCGGATGACCCGCGCCCGGTGGGGAGGCGAGGGGCCGCGGCACTTCGAGCAGGGCTACCTCACGCCGGGCGGCGTCTACGTCTCCATCGCGCCGTTCCAGCTCAAGCCGATCCCCGGCCTCGACGCGGTGACGGAGGCCGATCCCGCGCAGCGCGAGGCGGCCGTCGACGGCTTCCTCGCCGCGGCCGGGACGGGGCGCGCGCGGCCGAAGGAGGAGATCGCCGAGGCGCTGATGCGCCACGTGGGCGGCGTCCGCCCGCTCTCCTCGTTCTTCGAGGACCGGAGCATGCGCCTGCGCGACTACGGCCCACGCCCCTTCCGCTCCCTGCTGATCGGCGTGCCGCTGCCGAGCATCCTCTCCTATCAGACCGGCGGCCTGACCCACGTCGTCAAGAACGCAGGTCTCGGCGACGACTTCGGCCGCGATCTCAAGCATCACTTCGAGACCGTATTCGCCGATGACGTGGCGGCGGTGCGGGCGAAGTGGGGGACGCGCGTGCTCGTGGCCCACACGACGGGCGTGGGCGGGATGTACGACGAGCTGCCGGACGGGCACACCAACCCGCGCCTCGGCTTCGCCCACGCGGCGGCGGACGGCGCGCTGCGGCTGAAGCACATCGAGGCGGAGCGGATCACGCGCGAGTACGGGCGGCGCGGCGTCTACGTGCTCGTCTGCGCCGCCGCGATCGGCATCGACGAGGTGAAGGTGCGGGAGCGGGTGCCGCTCAACCGCGCCGTGGTCGACGAGCTGCGCGAGGCGCCGCGCGAGCTGTTCCGCGGCATGCGCGCCCGCCGGCAGGTGGAGGATGAGGACGGCACCAAGCGGACGGTGGCCGTCCGCCAGTTCCTGCGCATCCTCCGCCCGCTGACGCTCCCCGCCGCCATCGACGCGCCGGCCGGCGAGGAGCGCCCGCTCTTCCTCAAGCAGGTGGCCGACCTCGTGCCGGAGTTCGTCATCCGCAGCGGCGAGAACGGCTTCTTCAGCGCCTCCAACGCCGACGCGCTCTACCGGGTGATGAAAGTCGCCTCGGCCAGCGAGCTCGGTCACGTCCTCTCCGGCGTCGCCCTCCTCGGCGACGACCCGAACGTCCCCTGGTTCGACATCCATGACGACGGCGCCGGCGAGGGCGGCATCTGCTACTACAGCGAGACGGCGAACGCGAAGCAGGTCTTCGACTTCCTCTACCAGCCGGCGCTCCTGGCCACGCAGCTCAGCGGCGTCGAGCCGCTCGCCCTGCAGGACCTCGGGTCGGCCAAGCATCAGGCCGAGCTGCACACGCTCGCGCTCCTCATCCTCCTCCACCGCCTGCGCGCGGCCGACTTCGACCAGTTGCCGCAGTATCCCGACGCGTCGTTCGATCCGACCCGCTTCCTCGTCGAGACCTCGCGCCCGCTCACCTTCCGCGACGTCGAGTCGTGGGATGTCGACGCGCTGGCCGACGACCTGCGCACGCTCGTGCTCGCGCGCAGCCGCGGGCACCTGCTGCCGCTCAAGCCGATCCGCGACCCGGGACAGTTCGGCGCGCGCGACGAGGCGCACATGGCCGTCCTCGACGTCGTCCTCCGCTCGGTCTGGGCCATCCCCTCCCTCGGCTCGCCGATCGTGGTCGAGGAGGATGGGCGCCTGGTGGCGCGCAGCGGCTACTACATCGCGCCGTTCGGCCGCGTGATCCACGATCAGGACGGCCTGCGCCGCCTCTTCGCCGACGGCTTCGCATCCGCGCAACCGCGATGCACGCCGGAGGAGTATCAGGCCTACCAACTGAGCGTGAACGGCTTCATCGATCTCCGCCCGGTGGGGATCGTCTGCAGCGCGCGCACGCCCGACGAGCTGACCGGCGACACGGTGACGATCGCCCGCTCGCCGGACGCCTTCGCCGCCGCGCTCGAGCGCCTCGAGCCGTATTCGTTCTTCGCCACCTGCGGTCTGCTGGCCATCATTCACCGCCTGCGCGCCCTCGGCGTCTTCCTCCGCCGCGCCCGCCCCGACCTCGGCACGATGCAGGACTGCGCCTGGAACATGCCCCGCGACGAGCGCGGGCACCTCTACGTCGTGCCGGGCATCGTGGAGGCGTTCCGGATGGTCTCCGAGGGGCAGGAGAAGACGACCGGGACGGAGTGGCTGGACGGGTTCTGGGGATACGAGCGCCGGCTGCCGGCGAATCGCGTGAACGAGATCATCGCCGCGACGCGGAAGTAGCTCAGGACGACATCTTCTTCTTCGCGCCGTAGCGCTCGATCTCTTCCGCCGTCAGTTGCGTGGCGCCGCCGCCGATGGGTGGGTACTCGTACAGCTCTGGGCGGAGGTCGGGGTGGCTTCGGACCCACTTGTTCTTGTAGAGGTCGCGGTCGGCGGCGTTGAGGAGTTGTGCGACGGACGGCTCCTCGAGCATCGCCGACGAGGCGATGCCGGTCGTCACGTCGACGCCGAACGTCTGCCGCTCGGCGGTCCAGCGCAAGGTGCGCAGCTCGCCGGTCAGCCGCTCCGCCAGGCGCGTGACGTTGTCGATGTCCAGCTCCGTCACCAACATCACGAACTCGTCGCCGCCGTAGCGGGCGATGAGGTCGGAGGGGCGGGTGGAGCGGTGGAAGAGCGCGCCGACGTCGCCCAGCACGCGGTCGCCGCTCAGATGGCCGAACGTGTCGTTGATCTGCTTGAAGCCGTCGAGGTCGAAGAGGACGAGGCTCACCGGCGCCCCCTCGGCCAGCAGGCGCTCGGCCTCGGCCAGGAAGAAGCGACGGTTGAAGACGCCGGTCAGCTCGTCGCGGGTGGCCAGCCCGTACAGCTCGCGCGCGGCGACGTCGAGCGTCCGCTGGCGCGTCACGATGCGCCGCCCGGCCACGATCTTGGCCACGATCTCCAGCTCCGAGGAGGTCTTGCTCAGGAAGTCGTCGAAGCCGGCGGTGAGGGCCATCAGCTTCGTCTCGATGTCGTCCTTGCCGGTGAGCATCACGGCGTAGACGAGGCTCGTGACGTCGTTCGCCCGCACCTGGGCGATCATCTCGATGCCGGTCATGCGCGGCATCTCGTGGTCGACGACGATGAGGTCGAAGTGCTCCCGCTCGAGGCGCTGGAGCGCATCGACGCCGTCCGGCGCCACTTCGACGGAGAAGCCGACCCGGCGCGTGACGGCGGCCACGTAGGCGCGGTAGTGTGGATCGTCGTCCACGACGAGCGCACGCAGGGCTTCGGAGTGCTCCGGAGTACCGGGGCGGTCGGAACGGCGACGGCCGGTGTCAGGGATCAAGAGGTCACCCTAGAGAGTCAGCAGACGTTGTCTTCGCGGATCATCATTTCCGGGGGCACGTACATCTCGTCGGCGCCGGTCACCGCTTCGGCGCAGTCGCGGACCATCTCCACCAGGAGGGCAACGTCGAACGGCTTGCGCAGGTACGCATGGACGGTGCCCGGCTCGAGGCGGTGCAGCATCGCGTCGTCGTATGCGGTCATGACGAAGACGATGGGACGGACGCCTCTCCGAAGCTGGCGCAGCTCCTCGACGAAGGCGAAGCCGTCCATGCGCGGCATCATCAGGTCGACGATGACCACCGCGAAGTGGTGGTCTTTCATCTGCTGCAGCGCGTCGACGCCGTCGACCGCGCTCTCCACGTGCAGCGGCTCGCGCCGGAGGGCGGACAGCAGCATGGCGCGGATCGCCGGGTCGTCCTCGACGATCAATATGGATGGGACCGCTGTAAGCATGTTCTTACCGACTCGTCCGGCCCGTGCAAATTTCGCACCTCCCTCGGTCGGGCAGATGATTTGCTAGCCATTCCGCCGCCATGCCCGAGCTCGACGAATTCCTGGAACACGTCAAGCGCCAACGCCGCAGCATCGACGATCTGCTGGAGAGCACGAACTCCTCCAGCGGCGAAACCGAGCGTCTGGTGAAGAGGATCGAGAAGCTCCGGGAACGGGTGGCCAGGACGCGGGTGAAGGAGCGGGAGTAGATCAGGGGGAGATCTCGATCGCTTCGCCTGCTCTGACCATGGCGAGCGCCGCGAGAATGCCGGGGATCAGCGGCCGCAGTTCCTCGATTCGATTGCGGACCCGCCTGACCACGACCGCGGCGATCCCGATCTTCCGAAGATTCTGCTGATACTGCAAATCGCTGTCCGCCGTCAGGATCACTGTAAAACCGGCGCTCACCGCCGCCCGCAGAAGCGCACCGTTCTTCAGCCGCAGCCATCGCTGTTTGTGAACGGTCGCTACGTCATAGCCAGGCAGTTCATCCGCGAGCTCCACCGGCAACGACTCATCGATGAGCACTCGCAACTTCGGTCACTGCCTCCTTTGCCAGCTCCAGTGCTGCAATCGCCTGTTCGCGCGTCACTGAAGGAAAGGACGCCAGGAACTTGTCCAACGAGTCTCCCGCTTCGAGGTAGTCGAATAGGTTGTAGACCGGCACGCGCGTACCGACGAACACCGGCGTCCCGCTCATGATCTCGGGATCGCTGTGAACGACGCTCTGGATCGTAGTCATCGATATCATTCTAACTACACCCTCCCCCACCGCAGCCGCAGCGCGTTCGCAATCACCGACACGGAGCTGAAGCTCATCGCGGCGGCGGCGATCATCGGACTCAGGAGCAGGCCGAAGCGGGGGTACAGGACGCCCGCCGCGATGGGGACGCCTAGGATGTTGTAGGCGAAGGCCCAGAAGAGGTTCTGCTTGATGTTGCGGATGGTGGCCTCGCTCAGGCGGCGGGCGCGGACGATTCCCCGCAGGTCGCCTTTCACCAGCGTGACGCCGGCGCTCTCCATCGCGATGTCCGTCCCGGTGCCCATGGCGATGCCCACTTCGGCTTGGGCCAGGGCGGGGGCATCGTTGATGCCGTCGCCGGCCATGGCCACCACGCGACCCTCGGCCTGCAGGCGCTTCACCGCGGCCGCTTTCTCATCGGGCAGCACCTCGGCGATCACCTCGTCGATGCCGAGCTTGCGCGCGATCACCTCGGCCGTGGTCCGTTTGTCGCCGGTAAGCATCACGATGCGCATGCCCTCCGCGTGCAGGTCGCGGATCGCCTCCGCGGCGCCTTCCTTGATCGGATCGGCCACGCCGAGGAGGCCGACCGTCTTCCCGTCGATCACGACGAAAAAAACCGTCTGCCCGTCGCGGCGCAGCGCCTCCGCTTCCTCGGCGAACGGGCCGGGATCGAAGTTGCCGACCATCACCTCGTGACCTTCGACGCGGCCGACGACGCCGCGGCCGGTGATGGAGCGGAACTCCTCGACCGGCGCGGGTGAGTCGGTGGTGATGGCCAGGGCCAGCGGATGCTCGCTGGCCCGCTCCACCGAGGCGGCCAGGCGCAGCACCTCGTCGCCGCCGCGCACGGTGACGAGCTTCGGCTTGCCGACGGTCAGCGTGCCGGTCTTGTCGATGACCAGCGTGTCGACCTTGCGCAGTACCTCGATGGCCTCGGCATTGCGGAAGAGCACACCCATCGACGCGCCGCGTCCGGCCGCGACCATGACGGACATCGGCGTGGCCAGCCCGAGGGCGCAGGGGCAGGCGATGATGAGCACCGCGACGGCGTTCACCAGCGCGTGCGTCGGCGAGCCGAGGGCGAGCCAGACGAAGAAGGTGATGACCGCCACGCCGATGACGATCGGCACGAACCAGGCGGAGACGACGTCCGCCAGGCGCTGGATCGGCGCGCGGCTGCGCTGCGCCTCCGAGACCATCTGCACGATGCGGGCGAGGAGCGTCTCGTTGCCGACGCGCCGCGCCTCCATGATGAGCGAGCCGTTCAGGTTCACCGTGCCGCCGACGACCGGATCGCCGGCCCCTTTTGCCACCGGCGAAGGCTCGCCGGTGACCATCGACTCGTCGACGCTGCTCGTCCCTTCGACGACCACGCCGTCGACCGGCACCTTCTCGCCGGGACGGACGCGCAGGCGGTCGCCGACGCGTACTTCATCAAGTGGAATGTCTTCGTCCGGAGAGACGCGCCGCGCCGTCTTCGGCGCAAGGCCGAGAAGAGCGCGGATGGCCTGGCCTGTGCGGCTCCGGGCGCGCAGCTCGAGCACCTGGCCGAGCAACACCAATGTCACGATCATCGCGGCGGGCTCGAAGTAGACGCCGACGATGGCCAGGCGCGGCACGAGCAACGCCGCTATGCTGTAGCCGTAGGCGACGGCGACGCCGAGGGCGATGAGGGTGAACATGTTCAGGCTGCGCACGCCCCGACCGTAGAACGGCCAAGCGGCCCAGAGCACGACCGGCGTGGCGAGGATGAGCTCGACCCACGGCATCGGCCGGAGCATGGCTACGATCATCAGCGGCACGGAGAGCGCGACGCTGATCCAGAAGCGGCGGGTCATGTCGACGAGCTCCGGGTTCGGAGCGTCGTCCAGCGTGATGGTCATCGGCTCGAGGGCCATGCCGCAGATGGGACAGGCGCCGGGGCCGTCGCGGATGATCTCCGGATGCATGGGGCAGGTCCACTTCGTCCCCGGTTTGGCAGGCTCAGGAGGCGGCGTGCCGGCGTCGAACTTCGCCTTGCAGCCTTTCGAGCAGAAGTAGTAAGTCTTGCCGTTTACGGTCGAGCTTCCCGCCGCCCGCTCCGGATCGACGGTCATGCCGCAGATGGGGTCGATGTGCTGATGTTTGACGCTCATACCTTGCAGACGCCGCTCCCGCCGCTTCATTACACCTCATGGCACATTTTTCGTAATCGTCAGCCGCTCATGAGCGAGGCACGGATTCTCCTGGCAGATGACGATCCCTCGATCCGCCAACTGGTCTGCACGATCGTGCGGCGGGAGAGGCTGGAAGTCGACTGCGTGGCGGACGGCGCGGAGGCCATCGAGCACCTCCGCGAGCACGACTACGCGGTCGTTCTGCTCGACCTGATGATGCCGCGCGTGGACGGCTTCGGGGTGATCGACTGGATGAAGAAGCATCCGGCGCGGGTCAAGCCGGTGGTGCTGGTCATCACCGCGTACGCCGACCAGAAGTTCAAACAGGTCGACGCGAACATGGTGGCGGGCGTACTGCGCAAGCCCTTCGAGATCGCCGAGCTCGGCAACCTGGTGCGCCTCTGCGTGACCGGGTTCGACGCCGACGCGACGCAGCGGCTGTACTCGTCGGACGACCGGACGATCCGCGATCTGGCCAGGCAAAATGTGCCGGTGGTGGACCGCGGCGACGACGGCTCCAGCAATTAGGCCCAGCGCTCCAGCCAGTACTGCAGCATCACCAACGCCCAGAGCGGCTTCGCATGATTCGCGCGCCCGGAGCGGTGCTCCTCCAGCAGGCGCGCGACGACGCGCGCATCGAGCAGGTCCTGCGATTGGATGCGCGCCGGGGCCAGCAGGCGGTCGACCTCCGCGCGCAGGCCGTGATTGATCCAGCTCGCGATGGGGACGCTCAGGCCGCGCTTGCGGCGGTAGATCACGTCGCGCGGCAGCCACTTCTCCGCGGCCTTCTTCAGCACCCACTTCGTCTCCAGCCGCCGCACGCGCTGGTCGGGCGGAAGGGAGAGAGCGAAGGCGGTGACGTCGCGGTCGAGGTATGGCGCGCGGGCCTCCACGGACGACAGCATCGTGGCCCGGTCGACCTTCACCAGGAGGTTGTCGCGCAGATAGCCGCGATAGTCGAGGAGCATCGCGCCGGTGAGCGCGTCGCGCGTGCTCTCCATCGCCGCGCGCGGCAGCGGACGCGCCGCGACGTCGGAGGGCAAGCCCGTGCCGAACCAGGCCAGGTGCCGCTCCATCCACGGCTTCTCCGCATCGGAGACGAACTTCTTCAGCAGGTACTCGAAGGTGACCTTCTTCCCCGATGCCGGCACGCTTTGCACGGCGCGCCTCAGCCCGGCGCGGACGAAAGACGGCAGCGCATCGTAAAGAGGCGCGAGCTTGTGGCCGATGTAGGTCGGATAGCCGCCGAACAGCTCGTCGGCCCCCTCGCCGCTGAGGATCACCTTCACGTGCTCGCGCGCCGTCCGGGCGAGGAGGAACGTGGGCAGGATGGCCGGATCGGCGAGCGGCTCGGCGACGCCACGGGTCACCGCCTGCAGCGCCTCGAGCAGCGTCGTCTCGTCCGTCCGCACCGGCACGTGGCGGGTGCGCATCCGCTGCGCGAGCACCGCCGCGTCCGCGCTCTCGTCATACGACTCCTCGGTGAACTGCGCGGAGAACGTATGTACCTTGTCCACGCCGATGACCTTCGAGGCGAGCGTGGCCAGGATCGACGAGTCGAGGCCGCCGCTGATGAAGACGCCCACGGGGACGTCGGACATCACCTGCTTCTCCACCGCGTTCTCGATCAGCCGCTGCGTCTCGCGGACGGCCTCCCGCGCGGCGCGCTTCTCGATCGGGAACGCGGCCGGGTCCCAGTAGCGCACCACTTCCTGCCCGCTGTCGGTGAAGCGGACGTACGTCCCGGCCTCGATGCGCCGGATGGCGCGGAACATCGTGCGCGGCTCGCCGACATAGCCGAGGCGGAGGTAGTCGGCGAGCGCCTCGTCGTCGAGGTCTTTGGAGATCGACGGATGGCGCAGCAGGCATTGCAGCTCGGAGGCGAAGAGCAGCTCGTGGCCGGCGCGGGCGTAGAAGAGCGGCTTCTCGCCGGCGCGGTCGCGCGCCAGCAGCAGCGACGACGTGCGGTTGTCCCAGATGGCCAGGCCGAACATGCCGTCGAGCATGGCCACGGCGCGCGGGCCGTGCTCGAGGTAGAGCGGGAGGATCGTTTCGACGTCCGACTTGGAGCGGAACGGGTAGTCGGGATAGCGGGCCCGGAGCTCGCGGGCGTTGTAGATCTCGCCGTTGCACTCCAGCCAGACATGCGAGCCGGGGGCGGAGAACGGCTGGTCGGCGCGCTCGTGGAGGTCGATGATGCGCAGCCGCTCGGTGCCGATCACGGCATTCGGATGGGTGAGCACCGCCCGCCCGTCCGGCCCGCGGTGGCGCAGCGCCTCGCCCATGAAGTCGAGGACCTCGGGGTGATCGAGAGCGATGCCGCTCTCGGAGACCATTCCGTAGATGCCGCACATGTCAGCGCGCCATTCTATGCGGCTCGTACGCGACAAAGTGCGCGCCTTCGCCGAGGAGGCGCATGCCGCGCGACTCGAGCAGCGCGCGGTTCGGGCGGTCGTCGTTGCGCACGATGTAAAGGCGGTCGGGTTTGTCCAGCGTCGCGCGCAGCCACGCGGTGGGGCGGACGGGCGCGCCCTCGTCGCGGGCGAAGCGGTCGTAGTGGCGAAGGATGTAGTTGGATGTGAACTCGCTAGCGTCGTCGGTGGCCACGATGATCGGCCGGCGCAGGTAGAACTGCATCGAGCCGGTGTAGGCCTCGACGCCGACCACTTCCGTTCTCGGGCCGACCTTCAGCTTCCCGATCAGCGAAGCGGTGGACCGCCGCGAGGCCAAGCCATCCATGAGCGCGTTCGTGGCGACGGGAATGGCCAGGATCGGCAACGACAAAGCGGCGATGGTCAGCTCGCGGCGCTTCGTAAACGCTACCGCCACTCCGCCGCCGACCAGCAGGCAGGCGCCGAGCGCGTAGGCTGTCTCGTCGGCGACGGAGGCGACCTCCGGCTTCATCTTCGTCCGGTGGAAGAAGAACGGCGCGACGAGCAGCAGCCCGCCGAGGATCGCCAGGGCGATGCCCGCCGTCCGCGCGCCGGGCTCGCGGCGCTCCGTGCGCCACATGCGTGCCACCAGCAGGGCCACGGCGGGCATCAGCGGCAGGATGTACTGCGGGCGCTTCGACTGCGAGAGCGAGAAGAAGACGAACGGGATCAGGATCCAGAGCATGAGGAAAACGGTGATGTTGTCCCGCTCGCGCCTCTTCTCCCGGAACAGCGCGAGGGCCCACGGCAGCGCGCCGCCGATGAGGTACGGGATGAAGTACCAGGGCGGGCCGGTGCGCTTGAGGGCCTTTGTGGCCATCCGCTCGGCGGTCTCCGTCACCAGCACGTATTTCAGAAAATCGGGCACCACTTGCGAGACGGCCCAGACCCACGGCGCGATGATCAGCGCGAAGACGGCGAGACCGGTCAGCGACCAGAGCGCCTTGAAGCGCTTCCGCCAGACCGCGTACGGAATGGCGATGAAGAGCGGGATGGCGAGGGCCACCGGGCCTTTCGTCAGCACGCCGAGGGCCATGGCGGCCCAGGCGAGGACGCGCCAGCGCGTGTCATTCTGAGCCGCGAAGACAGCGAAGAATCCGTACCGCTTTGGCGCCGCGCCTGAAGATACGGATCCTTCGCCGTCTTCGCGGCTCAGGATGACACCCTCCACGGCGAGGTAGAAGCTGATGATGGACAAGACGATGAAGAACGTCAGGGCGCTGTCGAAGATCACCGTCCGGGCGAAGGCGAGCGTGAGCGGCATCGACATCAGGGCGATGGCGGCGATCCATCCGGCGTCGCCCCCCCACACCCTCCGGGCGAACCAGCCGACGAGCGCCGCGGTGGCCATGGTGAAGAGCCACGCCGGGAGCCGGGCCGCGGTTTCCGTCGGCCCGAGCACCTCCATCGCCGCCGCCTCCGCGGCAAAGTAGACGATCGGCTTGTCGAGATACGGCATGCCGTCGATGCGCGGCATCACGTAGTCGTTCGTGGCCGCCATCTCCCGCGCCACCTCGCCGTTGCGACCTTCATCCGCATCGAGGAGCGGATATCCCCCCAGGTCGAGGAGGAGGGCGACGGCGGCAAGGAGGGTCCAGAGGGGAAGGAAAAAGCGCAAGGCGGGCGTAGTGTACCCGCCTTGCACTACACTGTGCCGTCCGTGCGTAAGCCCGTCCTCCCGCTGGTCTTCCTCCTCGCCGCGCCCGCCGTGGGAGCGGAGTTGCCAACCATCCAGCCGCGGGCCATCGCGGCCCACATC
>DATEOX010000063.1:0-4028 GCA_035273585.1 Thermoanaerobaculia bacterium | reverse complement strand
GTCATCGGAAGCGGCGCGGACGGCACATCCAGGCGCGCCACCGCCCCTCCGCCCGGACGCGGCGTGATCCCGATGCTGCCGCCGTTCGCGGCCGCGAGGCTGCGCGCGATCTCCAGGCCGAGGCCGCGCTGCGCGACGTCGCTCGTGGCGCCGGCGACGAGGTTGCCGTTCGCGTCAGCGATGCCCGCGGGCACGCCCGGTCCGCGGTCGAGCACCTCGATGCGCACCTGCGTCCGGTCCAGCATCCGCGCGGTCAGCTCCAGCGGCGCGTCGGGCGGCGACACGCGGTGCGCGTTCTCGATCAGGTTGACCAGGATCTCCAGCGTCAGGGCCGGGTCGACGTTCGCGTCAGGGCAGTCGTCTTCCACCCGGATGGTCACGGGACGGGACTGGAAGACGAGCGGCAGGTTCTCGCGGACGGCGCGGAAGAGGTCCGCCGGCGGGGTCGGCTCGCGCCGCGGCTTGGACTTCCCGGCCTCGAGCCGGGCCATGGCCAGCAGGTTGTCGATGCGCCGCCGCAGACGCGCGGTCTCGTCGGAGATGCCGGCCACCGGCCGCGTCAGCTCCTCATCATTCGCCGCCCTTCTTCGCAGCGCCTCGGTGTGCAGGGTGATCGCGGTCAGGGGCGTGGTCAGGTCGTGCGAGATCGCGCGCAGCAGCGAGGTCTTCAGCGTCTCGCTCTCGCGCAGCGCCTCGACATGCGCGTTCTCTTCGATGAAGCGTTCGCGCTCGACTGCGAGTCCGACGAGCCGCGCCGTGGAGACGAGCGCCGGCAGGGAGGCATCCGTGCCGCGCGCGACGAGGGCGCCTGTCGTCCGGCCGCCGACGAGCAGCGGCAGGTAGACGTCCCGGCCGAGAGGGGAGGGAAGCTCCAGCGGCTCCTCGTGCCGACCGACGCCGGCGATGAGGTCTTCGATCTCGTCCGGCTTGTCGCCGATCCACCAGACGACGTTCTGCCGGTACGGGCTGCCATCGAACAGCACCAGGCCCCCTTCGCGCGCGCCGAGCAGCGAGAGGGCGCGGCCCGCTGCCTCGCCGAGGACGCCCGCGCGATTCGTCGCCGTGAAGAGCTCGACGCTCAGGCCGTACAGCGAGGCCAGCTCATTGCGCCGCTGCTCGGCGCGCTCCGCCTGCACGCGCGCGGCGATGACCAGCCGGCTGACCGCGACGGCCGTGACCAGGAACGCTGCCAGCGCGACCCAGTTCGCCGGCTCGTGAATCGTGAAGGTGTAGAGCGGCGGGAAGAAGAAGTAGTTGTAGCAGAGCGTCGCCGCGATCGACGCCGCCATCCCGCCCGGCAACCCGCCGCGGATCGACGCGACCAGGACGACGATCAGAAACACGAATCCGACCGCGTTCGCATTGAGACGCATCGCCCGGCCGGCCGCCGTCACGACCGCCGTGCCGCCCAATGCGATGAGCCACGGCTCGATGGTTCTCATCCGCACACCGATAACACGAAACGCGGCAGAGGGTCGTTAAGGGAACCGAAAGATATCTACCGACGCGGCACGAAGAAATACGAGCCCCCCTCGTCACCCACGTCCGCCATCACGGCGAGCTCGGGCTGCTGCTCGCGGCCGGTGCGGCGGGCGGAGTCGATCACGCGCTCGCGGACGCGCTCGAAGACGGTCTGCACGTCGACCGGCTTTCGGGTGGGGGCGCTGAGGACGTCGAGCAGGGCGCCGGTGAAGAGCGAGTGGCGGCCGTCGGCGGAGTCGAGGACCGGCGCGTTGCCGCCGGAGCTGATCACGATGCGGGCGCGCTTCTCGCGGCGGTCGGTCTCGGATGCCGACGGCAGCGTGCCCCGGGCGATGGCGCCGGAGTAGCAGGAGTCGGCGATGATCAGGGTGCGGCGGGCGGGGTGGTCGAGCAGGATGTCCTTGATCAGGGCGGGGGAGATCCAGTTCGTCATCTCCACGTCGGCGTCGACCCCTTTCCAATAACCCTGCTCGTTGAGCAGCGCGCCATGGCCGGCGTAGTAGACGAGCAGATTGTCGCGGGCCGTCACCTGTTTGCGGCTGGCCTTGAGCGCGTCGAGGATCTGCTGGCTGGTGGCGTTCTGCAGCAGCGTGACCTCGTAGCCGTATCGCGTCCGCAGCACCTCCGCCAGGTCGCGCGCGTCGATGGCCGCCATCGGCAGATGCTCCCACTTCCGGTAGTCGCTCTCCCCGATGACCACCGCCCGGAACTTGCCGTAGCTCGCCGCGTCCGCGACCTGCATTCGCTGCCGGTAGACGAGGAACGCCGCGGCGGCGACCGCGAGGAGCAGGGCGACCACCGCCGGCCAGACGAAGCGCCGCGGCCGCCGCTCGACGACCGTCGGCGCCGCCTGCCCGACGAGCGTCGCCGCCTCGGTCACGGGGGCCAGGGGCACCACGCTCACCTCAGTCTTGTCCGGTAAGGGCGGCGTGGTCACGAGCGTCGTGTCGACGCGCGTCCGGGCCGGGCGGGTGGTGACCGTGATCGGCTTGCTGTCCCGGACGTCGAACGCCTCTTCGACCGCGGCGCGAAACTCCGCCGCGTTCGCCCAGCGGTGGTCGGGATCCTTCTCCAGCGCGCGGAAAATCACCTGCTGCACGGCTTCTGGGACCTCGATGCCGGGCGCGGCATCCTCGAACGGGCGCGGCGGCAGCGACATGTGCGCGGCCATGATCTGGAAATGGTTGTCGCCCGTGAACGGGTCGGCATTCGTCAGCAGCTTGTAGAGCACGACGCCGAACGAATAGAGATCGCTCCGCCCGTCGAGGTTGCCGCCGAACTGCTCGGGCGAGGCGTACAGCACCTTGCCCAGGAAGAGGCCCGTGGCGGTCTTCATCATCGGCTCGGACTCGAGCGACTTCGAGATGCCGAGGTCGATGAGCTTCACGAAGGGGCGGCCGTCCGGCATCGTGGCCAGCATCAGGTTGTCGGGGGAGATGTCGCGGTGGACGAACTTCTCGTCGTGCAGATAGGAGAGCGCGTCGAGGGTTTGCACCGCGATCGCGCCGACCGTCGCCAGCGGCAGCGGGCCGCGCATGGAGAGCATGTCCCGCAGGTTGAGGCCGTGCACATACTCCATGACGATGAAGCCGGTGCCGTCCGAGCAGATCTGGAAGTCGTGCACGCCGGCGATGTGCGGATGGCGCAGGCGCATGCCGCGCCGGGCCTCGTTGATGAAGCGGTTGCGCAGCTCCTCGTTCGCGCTGAGGTGCGCCTGCAGCGTCTTGACGATCTGCACCTCGTCCAGGTCGCGGTGGCGCACCTTGTAGACGCGGCCCATCCCCCCCTCACCGAGCATGGCCAGCACATCGAACCGGCTTTCGATCTCGGGAAGGACGGTCATCGGCGCTCGAAGAGGAAGTCGACGCCGTCGTGAAGGACGGATTGCAGCGGTGCGTACGTCGGGATGGCGGATGTGGGGCGGTCGTCAGCGGTCAGCGCATTCACCACTTCGCGGTGGATGCGCGAGGCGGGGAAGACGCCTTTCTGCCGCTTCAGGGCATCGATGAGCGTGGCGGTGAAGGTCGAGCTCTTGGCCGGGCCGGGCAGCGGCTCGTCGGCGCCGGAGGAGAGGGCCAGCCGCGCGCGCCGCTGCTTCGTCGTATCGACGTATTTCGCCCACTGGTCGGCGGAGAGGTTGCGCGGCTCGGGCTGCGGCGCGCCGCGGGTGATGTCCCCCACGTACGAGGCGTCGGCCACCACGAGGATGTGCCGCGCCGGGATGAGCCCCAGGCGGTCGCTCACCTCCTGGTTCGGGATCCAGTTCGTCCGCGCGTCGCTGTCCGCGCCGGCGTCCGCGGCCAGCCACCAGCCGCGCCGGTTGCGCAGGTCGCGCCGGCCGTGGCCGGCGTAGTAGACGACGAGGTTGTCGTTCTCGGCGAGCGACTGGCTGAGCTTGTAGAGGTTGGAGAGGATCTCGGCGTTCTTGGCGTTGAGCAGGAGCGTGACCTCGAAGCCGTAGGCATCGCGCAGCAGGGCGGCCATCGCCTTCGCGTCGCTCTCGGCCGAGGGGACGGGCGCGAGGCGCTCGTACTGCCCGTTGCCGA
>DATEOX010000062.1:0-12403 GCA_035273585.1 Thermoanaerobaculia bacterium | reverse complement strand
GACGCATGACGCGGCGGCCGCGGCCGCCGCGTCGATGGAGAAGCAGGGCATCGACGCGGTGATCATCCCGGCGGAATGACTACTTCGTCACGGTGACCAGCACCATCCACTCGTTGCCCCGCCAGTTGCCGTTGAGCTGATCGACGTTCGTAGTGACGATGCGCCCCTCGCGGCTGGTCCAGGCCACGGCGACGTCCAGCCAGTCGAGGCCGAAGCCGGCGGTGATCGTGCTGCGCTCGGCGTCGGCGAGGAAGGCGCCGACCGTCTCGTCCGGCTGCGGCGACTCCTCCAGCGCATACCCGACGCGCACCTGCGGCCCAGTCGGGAACATGAAGCGGAGCCCGGCGCGGTAGGTCATCGCGTCTTTCAGGTTCAGCGCATAGGTGGTGCTGAAGACCGGATTGCTGACGAAGCCGAACGCGTAATTGTCGACGCGGCTCCATTGCGTGCGCACGGCGTCGACCTCGATGAGCAGCGGCTTGGAGGGGGCGAAGGCGATCCCGGTGGAGGCTTGGGCCGGCATCTCGAAGGTGGAGGCGAGGGCGAGGTCCTGCCCGAACGGGAAGCTGGCTTTGACGAGCGCATCGAGCTGCGCGTCGCCTGTCGGGATCTGGGTCAGTGTCCCGACGCCGAACGCCTCGGTCTTGGTCCGGCTGCGGTAGGAGGCGCCCCAGGAGAAGCGCTGGCTCGGCCGCAGCAGCAGCCCCGCCGTCCAGCCGTAGGCCGACTTGTTGTCGGTCTTCATCTCCAGGTCGCCGATCTCCCGCTGCTCTCCGCTGAGCAGCGCCGCGACCCTGCGGCTCGCTTGCAGCTTGGCGGTCCGGTAGAACACGCCGGCGCCAAAACCGAGCGGCCCCGCCTTGACGCCGAAGGTTGTCGCGACATCGAGCACATCGATCTGCGACCGCCGGGCGAGGAACCGGCCGGCGAAGGCAGGATCGTCCTTCCACTCGGTGCGCATCCGGAAGGGGGAGTAGGTGCCGATGCCCAACACGGCGGACTTGCCGAGGGGCAGCGTGGCAAACGCATGCGGCACCGCGGCGGTGGGCGTCTTCTGCTCGCCGGTCGTGCCGGCGCCGATGCCCGGCGGCAGCCCCTGAAAGAGTCCCTCGTTGCGCTTGACGGTGGCGACGCCGATGGAGACGCCTTTCTTCTTCTTCAGCAGCCCGAGCGCCCCCGGGTTGTAGTAGATGGCGGAAGGATCGTCGACGGCCGCGACATATGCCCCACCCATCCCCATCGCCCGCGCGCTCTGCCCCGCAAAGTCGAACCCCGCCGCGCGCATCGGGAGCGCCGCAAACGCGAACACCACCAGCAGTTTACGCATAGGGGTGGAACTGTAGAGGGAGGGCGGGTGAGGGGTCAAGGGCGGAGGGAGGCGAGGCCCGCGGCGGCGCCTTTAGTCCAACCGTTGTTCGCGCCCAGAGCGGGAAGGAGGATTTCATAGGCGCGTTGGTACGCGGAGCGCGCCTCTTGGAGGTTGCTGCATTTCATCTCAATGTCGCCCAGGATGACGAGTGACATGCCAACCTGCATATGCTGCTCGCCTAACATCTGACGGCGGATCTTGAGAGACCGTTCGTTGAAGGACCGAGCGGTGGCGAGGTCTCCCGCGTCAATCGCCATCCTCGCCGCCTCTAAACAGGCAGCGCTGAGAGATAGGGCCTCCTCCGGAACTTTTTCGAGGATTCCGATGACCTGCTGAATGATCTCGAGCGCTTGGACCACTTCACCTCGCCTCCAGAGATCGACCGCCAGTGCAAACTTCGCCCTAACGTTATCGCCGTCACTATCGCCTGAGGCTGACAGTTCGAGCGCGCGATCGACTGCCGCCCGCGCTCCGTCCGCATCCTCCAGCTCTCGAAGCACGGAGGCATACATGATTAAACTGTTTACGATACTGGCCGGCGACATTTTTTCCCGTATGGTGATCGCCCGCTGCAGGAGCTGCTTGGCTTTTTGCAGTTCGCCGAAGTCATACGCAATTGATGCGCGGTTAATCAGATGGGTCGCGAAGGTGTTCGCTTCCGCTTCCGAATATGGCAGGTTGATCACTTCGTCCAGAAGCCGCGCGGCGAGGCGCAGGTCGCCGATGAGGGTCTGTGCGTAGAGCGCCATCTGATTCAGGAGATACCCTGCGCCGAACGACAGCTCCGTTTGTGCGATGGCCAGCAGCCCGTGCGGCATCATCAGCGCGCAGGTTCTCGCGGTTGAGGGATAAACATGCGGGAAAACACTGTTCAGAGCCTTCAGAACGATCGCCTTCCACCGCTCTTCCTCTGCGCCACCCATGCGATCGCGCGCAATGGTCTGCACGAGCCGGTGCATGAGGATCGTCGTCTCATCCGCGGTGATCAGCGACTGTTCGAGAAGCGCGGCGACGGCACGATTGCGCACCAGCGGATCGAGCAGCTCATGTCCGGCGGCGCCCTCCTCGCAAAACTTGGCACACGCCTCGATCAGACTGCGGGGAATCGGCTCCGGAGCGAGGACAGAGGCCATGTTCATCAATGCGATTGCCTCGGGGCTGAGCTGATCGAAGGCGAGGCTCCACGTCGTCGCGACGGTGGCCGGGTAATCCTCCGGCGGCTCCTCGTCCTTCCATAGCTCGTCGCGGCGGGTGCGGAAGAGGGCGAGATACTCCTTCACGGCGATGGCCGTTTTCTCCATGTAGGAGGCGGCCTGGTCGAGGGCGAGGGGAAGATCGCCGAGCTCCTCGGCTAGCTGGTTGGCGGCGTGGCGATCCGTTTGCGCGGTGCGGCCGAGGAGGAGGTCGATCGACTTTTCGCGCTCCAGCGGATGGACTGGGATCGCCTTTGCCACCCGCCCCCATGCCTGCACGCGGGAGGTGATCAGCACCTTTCCCTTTCCGCGGTGCGGGAGGTACGGGTCGAGGTCCTTCGGGTCCTCCACATTGTCGAAGATCAGCAGCCAGCGCTCGCGGCGCTCGAGCTCCTGGCGGACGGCGTTGATGGCCGTGGCCTGGTCCGACGCCGGCAGGCCGAGGCGTGGGGCGAGGGAGGCGTACATCGAGGCGCGCGTCGTCGGCTCCTCGGAGGCGATCCACCAGATCAGGTCGTACTCGCGGCCGTACTGGTAGGCGTACTCCACCGCCGTCTGCGTCTTGCCGATGCCGCCCAGGCCGGCGAGGGCCACCGGGCGGCGCTCCTTGTGGACGGCGGCGAGCAGTGCGTCGCGGCCGGTGAAGTTCGGGTTGCGGCGGAAGGGAACGTTCTGGATCTCGGCGTGGACGACCTCCAGGAGCTTGCCGATGGACCGGGCGATCTCCGTGAAGGCCTCGTCGGGATCACGGTCGACCGCGGAGAGCACCTGCAGGTGGGCGAAGGACTGTTTCTCCCAAAGGCAGGGGCGGAGGATGATCGGAATGACAGGCCCCGGTCGGCGCAGCGCATGGGGGAGCTCGTGCTCGCGGATGAACTCGGAGTTCAAAAAATCGGCGCTGATGCCGAGCAGCACGAGGTCGGCATCGTCGAGCTGCTTTTCGATCTCCGCGTTCCACTCCGAGCCGGGCGGGATCTCGCCGTCCCACCAGATGTTGCCCAGTGGCGCGAGATGCTTGCGCAGCTCGTCGATGAGCGCCTTATCCTCGTGCGCGTAGGAGACGAAGATTGTTGCCATGGGTATGGCCCTGAGTGTAGACGAAGTGCGGGTCTGGTTCGCCGAGGCGAAGCGGCGCGAGCACACCGCCGCCGGGCGCGCGCTGCTGCGGCACGTCCTCGGCGAAGTCGAGGTCGAGCGGGGGGAGGGCGGCAAGCCGCGACTCGCAAGCGGCGAGCTGCATTTCAACATCAGCCACTCGGGTGAGCTCGTGGCGGTAGCCATCGCCATGGAGCCGGTAGGCATCGACGTGGAGGAGATCCGGCCGACGCGCGAGCTGCTGGCCATCGCGCGGCGATTCTTCTCGGCAGAAGAGGCGCGGCGTGTCGAGCAGGATGCCGATCAGTTCTTCCGCGTCTGGACGGCAAAGGAAGCCATCGTCAAGGCCATCGGCAGCGGCGTGTTCGACAATCTGCGCTCGTTCACCGTGCCGGAAGATGCGACGGAGCCGGCGATTGTGCAGGGGCGGGAGGGGTGGGTGGTATGCGCTATCGAGCCGCCGAGGGAAGGCTACCGCGCGGCGGTAGCGATGCCAGCCGGCCGCAGGTGGCGGATATCATGCGCCCCTTGCGCGTCGTTGGATTCGTGGTCGGGATGATCGTCGGCGTCTGGCTCTGGGTGGGGGCGGGGGAGGCGTACAACGGCGTGCTGGCAAAGGTCGCGGAGCCACTCGTAAGAATCGACAGCAGGTTCGGGGATGCCGAGCTCGTGGCCGATGGCCGGGCGATCAGAGTCGCACCGAGGGACACGACCACGTTGCCCCCCGCCACCCTCCCCGCCGACGAGCTGACGTACAGCATCATCATCCTCTTCGCATTGTTCGGCGCGAGCCCGCGGCCGTGGCGCGCGCGCAACCTCGGCGCGCTGGCGATCTCCCTGATTCCGGTGAGCCTGAGCCACATCGTCACGCTCGTCATCAGCATCGAGTCGACCTACGCGAACCGGCTGGGCGCGTGGAGCGAGGCGCACTACGGCACTGCGGCGATGAACGGCTGGCTGATGGCCGAGCTGTTCATGCGCGTCGTCGGGATGTTCGGCGTCGCCTTCGCCTGCTGGTGGGGGAGCCGCCCTACGGCTTCGCCAGCGCGGTGAGCTGCGCGTAGGCTTGCGCCGCCGAGAGGATGTCGATCTTCGGCGTCGGGAAGCGCGTGCTGAGCTGCTCGGGGCGCAGCGGCGCGGCGTCGTCCGTCACCTTGACGCCTTCCTTCTGCGCGATCGCGGCGAGTGTCTCGGGCGCGGCGCAGACCGCCACCGCGTAGATCAGCGGCTTGTTCGTCCGGACGCGGGTCAGGATCGCATCGTTCAGCGCCGCCTGGCGGAGGATCTCCTTCGCCTGCTCGAACAGCTCCTCGTCGCGGATGACGTCGCCGCGCGTGTGCTGGGCGAGGAACGCCTTCGCCTGCGCCGTCACGTTCGCCCGCTCCAAGCCGCGCGCCGCTTCGGTCGCGCTACGCACGCTGCCGACGGCGTTGCCGGCCTGGTCCGTGGAGATGCGCACCGCCACGAGCTGGCCGGCGGTCCAGAGGTACGCCGCGTAGGGGACGACCTGGTAGCGGGCCAGGAGCGTGATCACATCGACGTCCGTGACCGTCCGCTCGAACGAGATCGTCGCCAGCTTGTCGTCGATCCCGCACTGCACTTCATCGGCGGCGGCGACGGACGACCACGCCAACACGAACAGCAGCGCAACGGCTGACCATGCTTTCATCGATCGGTTTCCATTGCAGGCGACGTTCCAGTAATGAGCCGTGCCCCGCGCTGATAGGTCAGGTAGGCCCAGGCCCACTGGGTGATGACCAGGAAGCGGTTGCGGAAGCCGATCAGAAAAAAGATGTGAATGGCCAGCCAGGCGAACCAGGCGATGAAACCGCTGAGCCTGAGGCGCCCGATTTCCGCCACCGCCGCCGCGCGGCCGATGGTGGCCAGCGAGCCCTTGTCGTTGTAGCGGAAGGCGCGCAGCGGCTGGCCGTCGACGGCGCGCTCGATGTTCAGCGCCGTGTGCTGCCCCTCCTGGATCGCCGCCGGCGCGACGCCCGGCACCCAATGCTCGCCGCGCATCCGTACCGCGGCCAGGTCGCCGATGACGAACACATCCTTGTGCCCGGGGATGGTCAGGTCGGGCTCGACCAGCACGCGTCCCGCCCGGTCGAGCGGCACTCCCAGGGCGCGGGCGAGGGGGGACGCGGCGACGCCTGCGGCCCAGATCACGGTGTGCGTCGGAATGGTCCGGTCGCCGACGCAGACCTTGTGCTCCGTCACCTCCGTCACCACCGCGCTCGTCATCACCTCCACGCCGAGGCGGACGAGCTGCTGGCGGGCCTTCTCGGAGAGGGAGGGAGGGTAGGGAGGCAACACGCGCTCCTTCCCTTCGAGGAGGAGGACGCGCGCGCGGCCGGGATCGATGCGGCGGAAGTCGCGGATCATCGTCTGGCGGGCGATCTCGGAGAGCGCGCCGGCCATCTCCACGCCGGTGGGGCCGGCGCCGATGACGACGAACGTCAGCAGCGCCCGCTGCTTCTCCGGATCCGTCTCCCGCTCGGCGGCCTCGAAGGCGAGGAGCACGCGGCGGCGGATGTCGAGCGCGTCGTCGATCGACTTGAGCCCCGGCGCGACGCGCTCCCACTCCGGATGCCCAAAGTACGAATGCGTGGCGCCGGCGGCCAGCACGAGGTAGTCGTACGCGAGCCGTGCGCCGTCGGCCAGTTGCAGTTGCTTCTTTGCCACGTCGACGGACGTCACCTCGCCGAGGAGGACGTTCGCGTTCTTCTGTTTGCGGACGATGGCCCGGATGGGGGTGGCGATGTCGCTCGGGTTGAGACCCGCGGTGGCGACCTGGTAGAGCAGCGGCTGGAAGAGGTGGTAGTTGTGCCGGTCGACCATCGTCACGCGGACGGCGACGTCCTTCAGATGGCGAGCGGTGTAGAGGCCGCCGAAGCCGCCGCCGACGATGACTACGTGAGGGTCAGGCATAGCGCAAGTGTCATCCTGAGCCGCGCAGACGGCGAAGGATCCGTACCGATCTCGCGCCGCGCCTGAAGGTACGGATCCTTCGCTTCGCTCGGAATGACAGGGGGGATTATGCCGTGAGCGGCGGGCGCGTGAACATCGCGGAGAAGTCGCGGACGAGGCGGCGCATGTCTTCGATCAGGAACGGCTCGGCGGCCAGGCGCTGCTGGAGGTCGATGACGAACGGCAGGTCGTGCTCCCGCTCCTCGCTCGTCCCCTCGGTGGTGATGAATCTCAGCCAGCGGTCGGGATCGCCGTCGAAGATCGAGATCAGGATGTGCACGCGCGCGAAGTTCGCCACCAGCTCGGAGAGACGGGAGGTCTCGATCCACTCGTACGCTTCGACGATCGGCTCGTCCAGTTGCTGCATTTCCACGCTGCTTTTCATCCGTAGACACACTCCTGACGGCAGAGCATTCAACTAAGGAGTGACACCGATCGGTAATTCCCTACCCGAAATTTCGTCACTCGACGGCGGCGGCCGATTTCTTCTTCGTCCCGGCCGTCGGCGCGGAGCCGATCTTCGCCGTCTCGGGGAGGCCCATCCACGTCCCGTACGAGAGGCAGCGGATGCAGGTGAAGGTGTACGACGTCACCCCGCTGTTCGGGTTCTCGTTCGCCGCCACCTCCAGCGCCGACTGGCAGCGGTAGCAGAGGTTCGCGTCGCCGCGCTGGATGTTCTCCACGTAGCCTTCCACCTGCTGGCGCTGGAACTCGAGCTGCCGCGGGCGCTGGGGGATGGTGATGGTCTCCTTCCCCCGCTGGCAAACGAGGAAGACGTGGTCTTTGTAGGTGGTCTGGACGAAGCTGCCGACCATCTTCGCTCCGGGGTGCTTGGGGCAGGGAATGTCCCGCCCCGCCCAGTAGGCCTTGGCCAGGTCGCGCAGCACTTCCACTTCGGTCGGCATGCGGCGCGGATTGTAGTCGTTAAAAGGATGAATGATGAATGATGAATGATGAACGGGAGCGGCTGCCGGGGATCGGTTCATCATTCATCATTCATCACTCATCATTCCTTTCGCGCCCTCGATCGCCTCGAACGTCCGCAGAAAGTTCGCGCCCAGCACTTTCATCACATCCTCGTCCGAAAAGCCGCGCTGCATCAGGCGGTCGGTCAGCATCGGGAGCGATGCGGCGGTCTGCAGGCCGTCGGGCAAGGCCGGGACGCCGTCGAAGTCGCTGCCGATCCCGACGTGATCGATGCCCGCCGTCTCGGCGGCGTGGACGATGTGGTCGATGACCTGGTCGAGGTTCGCCCGCGGGCATCCGAGGGTGTTGAACCACTTCAGGTACTCATCCCAGTCGATGCGGTCGTCAGGCAGCTCCTCGGTGCCGCCCGCGCCGTTCCCGTCGCCGCGGGCGCGCTTCTGGGCCTTCATGATCACCTCCGCCACTTCGTCGCTGATGAAGGCGGAGAAGAAGTTGATCATGCAGACGCCGCCGTTGCGGGCCAGGTCGCGGAGCATGGCGTCGGTCATGTTGCGCGGATGGCGGCAGAGCGCGCGGCAGGAGGAGTGGGTGGCCACGACCGGCGTGCGCGTCGTTTCCAGCACGTGCTCGAACGCGGCGTCGGAGACATGTGAGACGTCGACGATCATCCCCAGGTCGTTCATGGTGCGGACGACCTGGCGGCCGAAATCGGTCAGGCCGCCGTGGCGCGGCGCGTCGCCGGAGGAGTCGCACCAGTTGTTCGTGTTGACGTGGGTCAGGGTCATGTAGCGGGTGCCGCGGGCGTAGAAGTCGCGCAGCGTATCGAGCGAGTCCTCGATGGCGTGGCCGCCCTCGACGCCGATCAGGATGCCGGCCTTGCCGTCGCGCTTCGCCGCGCGGATGCCCGCCGCATCGCTGCAGAAGGAGAGGCTGTCGGCGTTGCGCGCGACCTCCTCGCGGATGATGTCCATCAGCCGGTAGGCGAAGGCGGCCGCGCCGCGGTTGGCGTAGTGCGGCGGCACGTAGGCGGCGAAGAAGGAGGCGGTGATGCCGCTCTCCCGCAGCGAGCGGAGGTCGAGCTGCGCCTCGGGGTCGTGCTCGTCGAGATGGACGTTGTGGCGATGAAGACGGTACGGCGTGTCGCAATGCCCGTCGACGATGATGGCGCGGCGGTGCACCGCTTCACTCGTTGTTGAAGTACTCATCGATCCGATCGATCTCTCCCACCAGCTCTTCGACGTGCGCGAACGTGAACTCGGCCTTCATCAGCAGCTCGGACTCGAAGCCGCCGCACAACACGGCCGCCACCGGGAGCGGGACGCGGTGCGCGGCCAGGATGTCGTACGGGGTGTCGCCCACGGCGAGCGTCCGCGCCTTGTCGGTGCCGAGGCGCTCCAACGCGGCGCGGAAGATCTCCGGGGACGGCTTCGAGAACTCCGCATCTCCCTTCGACGTCGAGCCTTCCAGCAGCTCGGCGACGCCGAGAAGCTGCGTATAGTACTCCACCTCCTCTACGTCCGATGACGAGGCGAGCGCCAGTTTGATGCCCCGTCCGCGCAGCTCGCGGAGGCACTGGCGCATGTAGGGAAACGGCTGTACGCGTGGCATGTAGGAGCGCTTCCAGACCTCGCCGCGGTAGATCTTCGCCTGCTCCCCGAACTTGAGCATCTCGCGGGCGTTGAGCAGGTCGGGGACGAGGAGGTCGCCGCCTTTGCCGATCTGATTGCGCACCACGTCGCGCTCGAACTGCTTGCCGAATTCGCGGAAGACCTCCAGCCAGCAGTCGGTGTGGAGCTCGTTGGAGTCGACGAGCGTGCCGTCGACGTCGAAGATGATTCCCTGGATGTTCACGCGCCCGGCTGGAGCAGTTCGGATGCCACCGGGATCTCGAATGAGACGCTGCGTCCGGCGGCGTCCTCGATCTCCAGCTTCCATGCGATGCCGTCGCTCGTCGGCCGGCAATGGGGCGGCACGTCGAAGGAGAACGGCAGGGCCAGCATCCCCCCGGCACCCGGATGGCCGGCGCCGGCCGGCTGCGCCGTTTCCCACAGCAGGTCGTCGCTCGTATCGCCCCCGTATTGCTGCCAGCAGCGGAGATGCAGCTCCAGAGGGCCGTCGCCCTCGGGGAGGTGCACCGTTCCCTCGACCTTGCCGCCGACGGTTGCGCTGCGCAGCTCGACGGCCGCGCCGCGGAAGCGCGATGCGCTGGCCGTCGCGCGGATGGCCAGCCGCAGCACGTAGATGCCCGCCGCAACGAAGAGAGCCATGAAGCCGAGGTAGGCCAGCGCGCCGACTCCGCGAGGGAAACCGACGCGGAAGAAGAAGATCGCCAGGATCACGGCCAGGATGCCGTTCCAGGCGAGGGCGAACGTCCAGAGGAACACGACGAGGCAGCCCGGCCGCGCGCGGATCATGCGCCGAGACTATAGTCGCGTCGCCGGCGGCGAGGCTTGGCCAACCAGCGCGGCAGGCCGTGCCCATATAATCCGCGCCCTGATGGGCAACCGCACCGAACGCGACCTGGCGCCCGACCCGCAACGCGAGGGTCGGCGGCGCTTCATGATCGCCGGCGAGCACGTCATCTTGCGCGCCCTGGAGCGGGAGGACATCGAGCGCTGCTACCGCTGGATGAACGACCCGAACATCGTCCGAACGCTCAAGTCGCGGTATCCCATCGCCTTCCAGAACGAAGTGGAGTGGCTCGAGCGGGCCATGCATCCGGCGGTCAGCGAGCGCCACTTCGCCATCGAGCGGAAGGACGATCGGACACACATCGGCAACGCCTCGATCCACGACATCGACTGGGTCTCGCGCACGGGGTGGTTCGGCCTCTTCGTCGGCGAGCCGTCGGCCTGGAACCGCGGCTTCGGCGGCGACGCCATCGGCACGCTCGTCCGCTTCGCCTTCGACGAGATGAACCTCGGCAAGCTGCGCATCAACGTCTTCGACTACAACGAGCGGGCGAAGCATGTGCTGCAGGCGCACGGCTTCGTCGAGGAGGGGAAGCTGGCGCGCGATTTCTATCGCGAGGGCCGCTACCACGACCTGATGATCCTCTCCATCTTCCGCGACACTCCCACGGAGGCTTCCGAGTCATGAGCGAACGAAAAATCCGCGTGCTGATCGCCAAGCCCGGCCTCGACGGCCACGACCGGGGGGCGAAGGTGATCGCCCGCGCCCTGCGCGACGCGGGCATGGAAGTGATCTACACCGGCCTGCGCCAGACGCCGGAGCAGATCGTCGCCGCCGCCGTGCAGGAGGACGTCGATGCCATCGGCCTCTCCATCCTCTCCGGCGCGCACAACGTGCTCTTCCCCGAGATCATGCGCCTTCTGCGCGACGAGGGCGCCGAGGACGTGATCGTCTTCGCCGGCGGGATCATCCCCGAGCAGGACATCCCGCGCCTCAAGGAGATGGGCATCCGGGAGATCTTCCTCCCTGGCACGCCGACCTCCGCCGCCGTGAACGCGATCCGCGACGCGATCCAGCGCTGATGCGCCACGAGTTCGTATTCGACGACGGCGGGATGAACCTGCTGTCATCGTCTGCTTTGCGCCTCATCGCCGCCTCGTTGCCGTCCGACGGCACGCTCTTCGTCTTCCGCTCCTCCCGCCCCGGCCTCTTCGCCGCCGGCGCCGACATGGCCGAGATGGTGCGCTTCACGCCATTCGAGGCCTACGCATTCTCGCAACTCGGCCAGTCTGTGATGTCCGCCATCGCCGCCCTGCCGATGGTGACGGTGGCCCTGATCGACGGCGACTGCTTCGGCGGAGCCCTCGACCTCGCGCTGGCGTTCGACCTCCGCTTCGCCACGCCGCGTTCCCGCTTCTCCCACCCCGGCGCCCGCCTCGGCATCGTGACCGGCTTCGGCGGGACGTGGCGCTGGCGCCATGCGTTGTCCCGCCCCGCCGCCCGGCGGCTGTTCCTCGGCAACGAGGTGCTGTCGGCTTCCGACGCCCTCGCTGCGGGTGTGGTGGACTCGGTAGCCCCATCGTTCGACGACGAGCTGACCCGCCTCGCCGCCCTCGATCCGGCGCGCACGCGCGTGGTAAAGGAGCTGACGCGCCACGCCGCGCGGCTGTCGCGCGAGGAGCTGATGCGGATGGCGGCGCTCTTGGGGCAGGTCTACGGAAGCGATCGATCATGAGCTGGGCGCGCGCCTCTTGCGCATCCGAAGCGGACCTGAGCTGTCGGCCTGGGGAATGGAAGCAGTCCAGTCTGATTAGTCCACTCATGGTCACGGTCAACATTCACGAAGCGAAGACGCAGCTTTCCCGTCTCGTTGATCGTGCTGCCAAAGGCGAGCCGTTCGTCATCGCCAAAGCCGGCAAGCCGCTGGTGAAGGTTTCCGCGCTCGATGCTCCTGCCAAGCCGCAACGCCTCGGCTTCCTCGCCGGTGAGATCGCTGTACCCGATGACTTCGACCGCATGGGCGAGAACGAGATCGAAGCATTATTCGGGACAGGGGCGTGAAAAATCGTGCTTTGGGCGGCAGGGCAGCCCGAGCGTCTTTCCATCGCCGCGCGTCGACATCTCGACAATCCGAAGAACGAGCTCCTCTTCAGCGCGGCGAGCCTGTGGGAGATCACGATCAAGAAATCCCTCGGAGGCGAAGATTTCCGCGTCGAGCCTCGGCTCCTCCGCCGCGGGTTGCTCGACAACGGCTATACCGAGCTGCCGGTCACCAGCGAGCACGCCGTCAACGTCGATTCGCTGCCCGACCTGCACAAGGACCCGTTCGATCGCATCCTGCTGGCCCAGGCACTCACCGAGGGCGTCACGCTGCTCACGGCCGACGCCCGACTCGCGCGCCATCCCGGTCCCGTGCGCAAGGTGTAGGCGCTATCCC
>DATEOX010000061.1:0-2772 GCA_035273585.1 Thermoanaerobaculia bacterium | reverse complement strand
CCCAGTGGAGCCCTCGCATTACCGCCGGGCCAGCAGGCGTCCGCGACTGCCGGTTCACGGAGTCGCTACGGGCGGGCAACCGAACTAGCGCAGGGCGGTGCGCCGGGCGCGGCCCATGCGCATGCGCTGCGGATGATCGCCGACCGCGATGCTCCCGATCTCGCGGCCCGTGCGGTACGAGATCACCGCCACGCGGTCCTCGCCGCTGACCGAGACGAAGCAGCGCCTGCCGGTGCCGTCGTTGGTGGCCCAGTACGGCTTCTCCCCGACCTCGGCGACCTTGTACGCGAACGTCTTGCGCGTGACGATCGCCGCGTAGTCGGACATCGTGCCGGCCACGCACAGCTTCGTCCCGCGCCGGTTCATGGCCAGGCCGTGGTGCGCCGAGTCGAGCACGTACTGGTCGCGCCGCAGGCCCTGCGCCTCTTCGCTCAGCGGCAGTTGGGCGATGCGCAGCGGCCGGTCGCGCTCGAGGTCGTATTCGACGAAGCCGTGCAGGAACGAGAGCTGGAAGTAGACGTAGCGCTCGCTCGGCGACAGCGCCATCGGCCGGACCGCGGCGCTCATGTTGGGGAAGCCGTACTGGGCGAGCCGGTCGCCCATGTCGATGCGCTTGAGGACCTTCAACGTGCGCGCGTCGACGACCTCGAACCAGCGGTCGCCCTTCTGGTCGTCGAAGATCGGATCGTCGAGCGGCGTGTAGACCGTGCCGATGCTCGCGTGGTAGATCAGCTTGCCGTCGCGACTGAAGTTGTTCTCGTGCGGCTGGTCGCCGGACGGGAAGCTGCCGGTGATCTTTCCGGTCCGCGTGTCGATCTGATGAACTTTGCGTGCGGTCGAGGCGGAGACGAGGAGGCGCCGGCCGTTCTTCGAGATCGCCATGTGGTCGGCCCTGTAGCCCTCGACGGCGGTCCGCCACGCGATCTTGCCCGTGCGGATGCTGATCGCCACCACGTCGGCGAGGCTCGGGCGCGAGACGAAGATGCGGCGGCCGTCGCGGCTCGTGAACGCGTCGTCGACGAACTGGTCATGGCCCTCGCCGACCAGCTGGCGGATCGCGTTGAAGTACGCCAGGCGGTCCGGGTTCGACTGGATCTCCGCCATCCGCTGGTCGATGTCCGGGATGATGTTCAGGCGCTTGATCGGCTTCAGGCGCTTGGGGTCGACGATGTCGGCCGTGCCGGCCCAGTTGTTCCCGACGGTGAGGACGGGCCGGAACTTCTTCTTCGCCGCGGTGGCGGTGGCGGGTACGGCGGCGAGCGCGACGGCGGCGATCGCGAGGGCGGGGACCAGGCGCATCGTCACCAACACTAAGGAATCCGTTTCAACGCTGCGGCAGCAGCACGGTGCGCCGGCCGAAGGCCTTGGTCACGCCGCGGGCCTGCAGGTTCACGCGCCGAGATCGCGCAGCCGCCGGTCGATCTCGGCTTCGACGTCGAGGGCCTCCTGCCCGCGCGCGGCGCGGCGGGCGTTGGTCGCCACGACCAGCGAGCGGATCTCGTCCCGCAACCCCGGATCCTGGGCGCCGCCGGTGAGCGCGCGCAGCTCGGCGTCAATGTCGTGCTCCTCCTCGCCCCGGGCGGTGCGGATCGCGTTGCGGGCCTCGAGCATCTGCCGGATCTCGGTGTCGCGCTCCGCCGCCGAAGTCTCCGGCGGCGCCGCGGTCAGTCCGCCGCTGCCGATCTGGTCATACGAGGTGCCCGACGTGATCAGCGCCCACACAGCGGCGATCGCCGCGACGCCCACCACGACGAAGAGCACGATCGCGAACGCATCCTCCATGCGTGCATTGTGCCGTCGAACTGCGGCATTGAGGGAGGTGACGCCAATGCACCGGTTTCGCGTGGGGCGGATAAGTCGCGCATAGCGCTACCCAGCAGCCCCAGTGGCGCGTAGCCGCTCAAACCCGCCGCCCACGCCCCCTCGATGTCGCCGTTGAAGTTCATCCCGCCAACCCGCCCAAACGGCCAGAGTTCTTGTTGCCGCCGGACGGGGTATGTACCCTTTCCGTAGCTGTTGACTGACCAGTCAATCTGGGAGCTCGAGAAACCGATGGTGGACTTCACGCTTACCGACGAGCAGAGGGCGCTGCGCGAGATGGCGCACGACTTCGCCGAGAAGGAGATCCGTCCCGTCGCCTGGGAGTACGACCGCGACGGAACGTGGCCCGACGAGATCCTGCGGAAGGCGTGGGAGCTGGGCCTGATGAACGGCCACACGCCGGAGGAGTACGGCGGGCCGGGGCTCAGCTACCTCGAGGGTTGCATCGTCGAAGAGGAGCTCAGCTGGGGCTGCTCGGGCATCGCGACCTCGATCGGGGCCAACGGTCTCGCGCAGGCGCCGCTGGCGCTGGCCGGCTCCGAAGAGCTCAAGAAGCAGTACCTCGGCATGCTGACCGAGGACTACAAGCTCGCTTCGTTCTGCCTCACCGAGCCGGACGCGGGCTCCGACGTGAGCGGCATGCGCACGACCGCCGTGCGCAAGGGCGACAAGTACGTCATCAACGGCTCCAAGTGCTTCATCACCAACGGCGGCTACGCCGACTGGTTCACGGTCTACGCGAAGACCGACAAGGAGGCCGGCCACCGCGGGATCTCCTGCTTCATCGTCCCCCGCGACGAGACGGTCACAGTGGACAAGAAGGAAGACAAGATGGGCCAGCGGGCGTCCAACACCGCGACCATCAGCTTCAACGACACCGAGATCCCCGCCGACCACCTGATCGGCGAGGAGAACAAGGGCTTCAAGATCGCGATGATGACCCTGGACCGC
>DATEOX010000060.1:0-4012 GCA_035273585.1 Thermoanaerobaculia bacterium | reverse complement strand
CTCGTTCCCCTTCCCGCCCACCCCCACCGGCCAGTTCACCGCCGTCGCCACGCCGACCATCTTCTTCCAGTCCGGCGAGACCTTCGCCAGGTAGTCGCAGAAGATGTACGACGTGCCCGAGCCGTCGGAGCGATGCACGACCGTGATGTCGCTCGCCGGCAGGTTCACGCCCGGATTGAGCGCGCGGATGGCCGGGTCGTTCCACTTCGTGATCTTCCCCAGGAAGATGTCGGCCAGCACGGGGCCGGAGAAGCGCAGATCTCCGTCGACGTTGTAGATCGGCACCACGCCGCCGAGGACCGTCGGCAGGTGCGTGATGCGAAAGCCGGCGGCGAGGATCTGGTCGTTCGTCATCGGGCCGTCCGTCGCGCCGAAGAAGACCGTGCCGGCGCTGAGCTGGCGGATGCCGCCGCCGGAGCCGATCGACTGGTAGTTGATCTGCACGTTGGGGTGCATCTTGTTGTACTCGCTGAACCACTTCGAATAGATCGGATAGGGGAACGTGGCGCCGGCGCCGTTGATCTGCACCGTCTGCGCGGAAGCGGTCAGCGCGAAGAGCGCGGCGGCGAGGATGATCATCATCTTCTTCATGGTCTCTCCTTAGAAATTGACCAGCAGCTTCAGGCCGTACGTCGTGGTGCGGGGCGAGGCGGGGTTGATGCCGGTGCGCTCGAGCGAGTCGCGGTCGAGCAGCAGGCAGGCCGTCACGCGGGTGAGGTTTTGCACCCAGTAAGCGACGCCGACGATGTTCCGCTTCTGCTTCTGCGAGCTGACGTTGTCGTTCGGCGTGAAGTCGTCGTGACGGAGCAGCAGCTCCCATCCGGGAACGCCGAGCCGCGGCGTGGCCCACACGCTCCAACCCTTCGAGTCGACCTGCGCGCTGCGCGTCGACGTCCGGTCCTTCGCCTTCAGCACCTCGGCGCCGGCGTTGACCAGCGGATGCTCGTACGTCACCTGCCCGATCGTCCGCTGCCGCTTCGCGCTCTGCACGTAGTGGTCATCGACGACGAAGCCGGTCACGCGCAGGCCCTTGAGCAGCGGGCCGCCGAGGGGGAACGGCCGCAGCGTGCCGCGCACCTGCACGGCCTTCTCGTCGTTCACCTCGGCCCGGTTGTAGTTCTCGCCGTTGTAGAAGCCGAGATGCACGTCGCCGTAGTTGCCCGGGAAGTTGTAATGGCCGGAGAAGCCGGCGTCGGAGGAGCTGAGGAGGCCGACCCGCTCGCTGAAGATCGTCCCCTGGAACCGGTAGCGGTAGATGCCTTCCGTGTAGTCGACGTACGGCGTCTGCTGCACGCCCAGGCGGATCCACGAGCCGTGCGTCGTCCAGTCGTCGAGGGCGTACTGCCCGAACGCGTACTTGAGGCGGAAGATCTGGCTGCCGGCCAGCGAGGCACCGCTGCCGGTCTCACGGGAGATGTCCGGCGTGATGCGGAAGGAGATGCGGTGGTTGAGGTTGCCCGTGACGTTGATGTAGGCGCGGCTGACGTTGAAGGAGCTGGGATGGATGCGGTTGCCGTCGGCGTCGGTGACCTCGGGCGACTGCTGCCAGGTGTAGTCGCCGAAGATCGTCGCCCCGATGTTGTACTTCGGCGTGTCGTCGGGCGGCGTGGAGCCGGCGGCGGGCGTGACCTGGGACAGGGCGGCGGATGCGAGTGCGGCGCTCAGTAGTGTGGCGGTGATGAATCGCTTGATCATGCGACGGGATGCTAGGGGCGCGTCGTGGACGCGGTTTGCGGCGAGGGTAAATTCGAGGTGAAGGGGCGGGAGAGAATGTACCCTTGTCCTCTCCATGCCCGAGAAACCCAGGCGCATCGCCGCTATCGACGTCGGAACGAACTCAATCCACATGATCGTGGCCGAGGCGCACGGCAGCCGCGGCTACCGCGTCGTGGACCGGGAGAAGGACATGGTGCAACTCGGCCTCAGCTCACTGGACGGCCAGCCGCTGACCGACGCGGCCGTCGAGCGTGGCGTGATGTCCATCGCCCGCATGGCGGAGATCGCCGCGCGCTGGGAGGCGGAGGAGATCATCGCCGTGGCCACCAGCGCCGTGCGCGAGGCGCCGAACCGCCGCGAGTTCCTCCGCCTCGTGCGCGAGGCCTCGGGCGTCAAGCTGCGGGTCATCTCCGGCGAGGAAGAGGCGGACTACATCTTCCGCGCCGTCCGCTCCGCGGTGGACATCGGCGGCAGCACCGCGGCCTGCATCGACGTCGGCGGCGGCAGCGCGGAGGTGATCGTCGGCACGTTGAACGAAATCTACTTCACGGCCAGCGAGCCGCTCGGCTCACTGCGCCTATCGCAACGCTTCCACCTTGGTGACCGGCCGACGTCGGAAGCCGTCGCGGGCTGCCGCCGACACGTCGCCGACCGCGCGTCGCGGCTGCGCAAGCGCGTCAAGCGCATCGGCGTCGACATGGCCATCGGCACCTCCGGCACCATCCTCGCTCTCGCCGCGCTCTGCGCCGGCGACGCCACGTCGAACGCGCTCAAGTGTCTGACGCGCACGCGCCTCACGGACATCATCAACCGCCTGGCGCTGATGACCGCCGCGGAGCGCTCGGAGACGTTCGGCATCGACGGCAAGCGCGCGGCGACGATCCTCGGCGGCGCGCTGGCGCTTGAAGGGATCATGGCCGCGCTCTCCATCGAGTCGCTCCTCGCCTGCCCGGTGGCCATCCGCGAGGGGATCATCGAGAGCCGCATCGCCACGCGGCACACCTCGCCGGGACGGGCCGGCTCGCTGCGCCGCAAGTCGGTCCGCGCCCTGGCGGAGCGCACCGACTGCGACGTCCGCCACGGGCAGCACGTCTCCCGCCTCGCGGCGCGCATCTTCGACCAGACGCGCGACATCCACGGCCTCGCGGACGAAGCGCGCGAGTTGCTCGAACACGCGGCGATGCTGCACGAGAGCGGCGCGCACATCAGCAACCGCGGGCATCACAAGCACAGCTACTACCTCATCCGCCACGCGGAGCTGAAGGGCTTCACCGAGGAGCAGTTGCTCGTGGTGGCGAACGTGGCGCGCTACTACCGCAAGTCGCCGCCCGATGCGTCGCACGAGAACTTCCTGGAGCTGAACGATGCGCAGCGGGCGACGGTGGAGAAGCTGGCGGCCATCCTGCGCATCGCCGAGGGGCTGGATCGCGGGCATCGCCAGCGCGTGCGCGACGTGGCGGTGCGGAACGGCGGGCGGGCGGCGCGCTTCGTCGCCCGCGCCCGGGCCGACGCGTCGGTGGAGCTGGAGAGTGCGGAGAAGCGCTCGAAGTACTTCGGCAGGCTGTTCAACATGCGCGTTGCATTCGAGGTGCTGTGATGGACAAGTTCGTCGTGCTCCTTCGCCACGGAATCGCCGAGGCTCCCGGCGGCGGGCCGGATGAGACGCGCGAGCTGACGGATGAAGGCCACCGCCGGATGAAGCAGATCGCCCGCGGCCTGGCGCGGATCTTCGAGGCCGAGGCGATCATCAGCAGCCCGCTCACGCGCGCGGTGCAGACCGCGACCTGGGTGGGCAAGGCCTACGACTTCGGCGTGACGGCCAGCGACGCGCTGCGCCCCGAGGGCGACCCGGCGGCGGTGCGCGCGCTGATCGACGGCACCGACGCGCGCCGCATCATCCTCGTCGGCCACGAGCCGAGCCTCACCGCGGCGATGCAGGCGCTGGCGAACGTGCAGGGCGCACTGGAGCTGAAGAAGGGCGGCTGCTACGCGGTGCGCTTCACCGACGCGGATGGCGCGCGGCTGGAGTGGATGCTGCCGCCGCGCGCGCTGCGGGCGGCGCGCTGACGATGGGCTACGCATTCGAGACCGGCGAGACGGTGCCAGGCGGCGTGGCGCGCATCATGGGCGAGCAGCTCGACCGGATCGCGGCGCATCTCGCCGCGCGCGAGGTGCACGACGCGCGCAAGCGGACGAAGGAAGTGCGCGCGCTGCTGCGCCTCCTGCGCCGCCCCCTCGGCGCGCACTTTGCCGTGGAGAACGCCTGGTACCGCGACGCGGCGCGCGATCTGTCCGT
>DATEOX010000059.1:0-9431 GCA_035273585.1 Thermoanaerobaculia bacterium | reverse complement strand
GGAAAGCGCGAGAAACGCAACGATGACAACGCTTTTCTTCATGGCGCGCGCGATTGTACGATGCAGCCGCATTTGAAGGAGGTCACCGTGGACGACATCGAGCGCAACGACAACGGCTCCGGGCGCGCAGGCGTCGGCACGCGTGCCCGAGGTGCTGGGCGGACGGGGAGGTGATACGCCGCTGCTTGCTGGCGCTGCTGCTCACGGCGGCCTCCTCGCTGCTCGCGGACGACGTGCCGCAAGCGGTCAAGGCGCTCGAGCATCTGAAACCCAATCCGATGTCCGGTCCATCCGCCTGGACCAACGGCCCCTACGGCTACGACGGCGCGGGCAACATCACCACGATCGGCAACGAGTCGTTCGTCTACGACAAGGTGGGCCGTCTGAAGAGCGCCACCGTCCGCGGCCCCGATCTGACGAGCTTCCAGACCCAAACGTTCATCTACGACGAGTACGGCAACCTGACCAGTACGTCGAAGCTCGGCCAGACGGTCCCGTTGCTCGTAGAGGCATCCACCAACCGTATGACGACCCTCGGCTATGACGCGTCCGGCAATGTGACGACATCCGGCGCGCAGCACTACGACTACGACGGCGTCGGGATGCTGAACGCCATCCGAGTCGGCGCCGACGGCCGGCCGCGCATCATCTACGCGTACACAGCCGACGACGAGCGCCTCCTCGCCTTCGACGTCGCCGCCGACACGACGCACTGGACGCTCCGCGGCCTCGACCACAAAGTTCTCCGCGACTTCGAGCAGCAAGGCACCGCCTGGTCCGTCGAGCGTGATTACGTCTACCGCGACGGCCTCCTCCTCGCCGCGCTGAAGCCCTCCGGCGCCGTCGAGCACTACACCCTCGACCACCTCGGCACCCCGCGCCTCGTCACCGACGGGGGAGGGTGGAAGGTCGGCACCCATGCCTACTGGCCCTTCGGCGAGGAATGGAGCCCCGGCACAGCGCAGGAAGGCAACCCCCTCCGGTTCACGGGCCACGAGCGCGATGCCGACCCGTCGGGCGGTGCCGAGCCGCTGGATTACATGCACGCGCGGTATTACCTCAGCAACATCGGCAGATTTCTCAGCGTCGATCCAGGCGAGTACTGGTCGGAACAGCCTCAGACGTGGAACCGCTATGCCTACGCCGGAAACAATCCCGTTCGCGATGTCGATCCCGACGGCCGGCAGGTAGCCGTGCCGATTCCGGGTGCCGGTCCTGCCGCGCCCCTGTCGCTCGCGCTGTATCACGCCCAACAGATGAGGACGAATCCGGCATATCGCGACGCTGCCGTCAGCGCCATGCAGGCGAACATTGCCTTCGGGAAGCTGGTCATCATCGTCGCTTCAGCTTTGGTGAAGCCGGTATGGATGAGTCGTCCGCACATCGTGACGCCGAGTGGCGTCATCCTGCCGGGCGGAAAGGATGTAAACCTGGTACCAACGGCGGAGGGCGCCGCGGAAGGAACCGGTTGGGTGCAGATTCACGATTCCCACGCGCATCCGAAGAACACGGGAGCGCAGCCTCACACGCATTATCCGGAGACACATGCCGGCGACGGCAAGGCCAGCATCGATCGAGCGGACAGGCCGACGACGGCTGACGATATCGACCAAGCGGACCGGAACGTCAGGGACGGTAAGCTGCGCCCCCGAAAGGACCGCAAGGACAAGGGCGAGGCTGCGGCACCGGAAGCGCAATGACGCAATTCGTGCTTTGTGAGCCCCTTCGTACGCCGGTCGCGGAGGGGGTGGAGCTACAGTCCATCGGTGACGAACCGTGGCTGATCGCGCCTGCGGAGGCGTTGTTCCCTCGGCCGGCAACTGTCCGGGTGCCGGTTCTCGCCGGCGGAGCATCGATCGACGATCTGTTCACCGAGGCGCACAACGTCGTCTTCAACGGCGGCGACTTCGAGAGCACTCGCCTGGGCATCGTGTTGCCGCAGATGGCGGATCGATGTGAGTTGCTGGCCGTTTGGTGGGCCAGCGATTGGGCGGATCTTCCGCTGGCGCGCACGCCTGACGAACTGATGCGGACCGTGCTCGAACAGTTACACGGCCCGGTCGGTGAGGTGTACGTGCGCTGGCAGCATCCTTAGCTCGCTGTCCGCCGACGGGCAGAACGTCGCGGCGCCGCCGCTTGCGCTGCCGGTGCATGATGGATAGCCACGTTTTCGGCCTCCACGCGGCGCGGGGCTACCGGGCAGCGGCCTCCTGCTTCCCGCAGCCCGAAAGTACGAGAAACGCAACGATGACAACACTTTTTCTTCATGGCGGGCGCGATTGCACGATGCAGCCGCATTTGAAGGAGGTCACCGTGGACGACATCGAGCGCAACGACAACGGCGACGGATCCGGCCGCGCAGGCGTCGGCGCGCGTGCCGAGGTGCTGGGTGGGCGGGGGAGGTCGCGTGCAACGATCTTCTGAAGGCGCTGGAGCCGTCACGCGCCTTCGGCGTGTATGAGAGCAAGTCCGTATGGCTGGCCAAGTACTCCGGAACGGCTCGCGCCGGGACGGTGCTCCTGAACACGCAGGAAATCGGCCGAATCAATTCTGGGAAGAATGATCCGGCCAGTTTCGACATCGGTACGATCTTCATGCATGAGCTCCTGGGACACGGCATCAACGGAAGGAGCGACTACCCCGGAGATGTGAAGAATGCCCGCGATTTCTTTCAAAAGTTTCCGGCGTGGAAGGGCGACGTCGTCGACAATGACAACCGAATCGCGGCGGAGCTGGGGCTATCAACGCGCTCTCAATACCGGACGGAGAAGGATCGTTTTTCGAGGACCTACATCCCGTTCTCGGGGGGGGCCGGTTCATGTTCCCCCCGAGCATTAGCATCGCTCTTCTGCTGGTCGCCGGTTGCGGCACCGCCAGACCCTCGCTGTCCATGCCGACAGGTTTGTTCGCCATGATCTGCAGGTTGTCCGGCGCGACGGTGGTTTACGTCCCCGCCACGACGTCGCCCCGCTATGACTTTATCGCGCTGCTGACCGCCACGAACGGCAACGACAGGATCAGTCCCGGGATGTTGGACGCCGCGTTTCGCCTGCAGGAGCGAGAGACGGCGCAGCATCAGCCGATGGCGATCACCCCGCCATCTCTGCCGGATTGCTCGTGGAAGAAGACTGCGGACGCGTCGACGGCCGCCGGAACCGTCGTGGAGATCTCGTCGCCCGTGCGGAACCCGTACGCACATGCGGCCGAGGAGCAGGGCGTATTCGTTCGGATCTCCGACAGCGGGCGTCCGGGAGCCCGGTGGTATTGGATGCCGCTGTCCGCCAACGGGCAGGCCGTCGTGGCGCCGCCGCTCGCGCTGCCGGTGCATGACGGATAGCCGCGTTTTCAGCCCCCCACGCGGCGCCGGCCCCCAGGGGCGCCCGCCTCGCGTTTCGCGCAGGCGGAAAGCGCGAGAAACGCAACGATGACAACGCTTTTCTTCATGGCGCGCGCGATTGTACGATGCAGCCGCATTTGAAGGAGGTCACCGTGGACGACATCGAGCGCAACGACAACGGCGAAGACGAAGAGTACGACGAGCAGATCGAGCAAATGATCATCGAGAACGGCATCCTGCTCCACAGCCTGGCCGCGCTCCTGGTGCGGAAAGGGGTCCTCAAGCAGGAGGAGATCGACTCGGAGATGGACCGTCTCTACGACGAGATGGAGAACTTCGAGCAGCAGTGAGCGTCCCAGAGGAATAGGCCGACGTAACCTCTGTTTTCGGAACGGAATCAGAGAAATCCCGCCCATCACCATTCGAGGAGACGCATGAAAACCACCCATCGATTCGCGGTTGCGATGCTGCTGCTGTTCTCCGCGGCCAGCGCATTCGCCCTCTCCGATCAATACGTGCAGTTCGGTAAGGGGCCGGCCACGTGGATCATGACCAAGGACGAGGCGAAGCAGTGGAAGACGATCAGGGACGACGCCGCGGCGCAGGCCTTCATCGACCTGTTCTGGGCCAAGCGCGACCCGTCGCCCGGCACCCCCATCAACGAGTTCCGCGATGAGTTCGACGCGCGCGTGAAGTACGCGGACGACCACTTCGCCCACGGCCACACCGTCGGCTCGATGAGCGACCGTGGCCGGGTGCTCATCGTCATGGGCTCCCCCTCGCGCATCCAGCGCACCGGCACCGAGCCGACCAAGACCATCCAGCAGCCCGACCGCCCCATCACCGGCGGCACCGTCCCGGGCGAGGACGCCCAGTCGACCACCATCCAGGGCTACAGCCCGAAGATGGTCTGGTTCTTCGACCAGGGGAAGACGAAGGCGCCGATCACCACGCCGACCGTCGAGGTGGCCTTCATCGACCAGTACGGCAGCAGCGACTGGAAGCTGGAGCGGACCCCGCGCACGGACTACATCTCGCTCTTCGAGAACGTGAACAAGGCGATGATGGCCCAGCCGGACCTCAAGAGCGTGCCGGTGCCCGCCGTGGCCGTCGCCTCCGCACCAACCGTGGCCGTAGCCACGACCGCCGCTGCCGCCGCCCCCTCCATCGGCGCCTACAAGACCGACGCCCTCCGCGCCGCCGTCGATGAGATGCGCGCCGGCAAGGCGGCCAACTGGGGGAAGAACGTCTACGTCACGTACGGCGAGTTCATCACCCCCGCCGGCGACTATTTCGTCCCCGTCCAGCTATACGTCCCGAAGATGGCCGGCCTCTCCGCCGACAGCAACCTGACCTTCTTCGGCCAGGTCGAGGACGCGCAGGGAACGCCGGTGGCGATCTACGAGGAGCCGGCCAAGCTGCTGGCATCGAAGGACGACTACTACTTCGCCAAGAGCCTGACGCTCCAGCCCGGCACGTACAAGGGGACGTTCGGCCTGGCCCAGGACGGCAAGCCGGTCTCGCTCGTCTCCACCAACCTCACGCTCTCCGGTCTGGACAAGAGCGCCGAGGGGGTGTCGAAGCTCCTCCTCTCGAACAACATCTATCCGATGACCGAGGCCCAGAAGCCGACCGATCCGTTCGCGTTCGGCGGCCTGAAGGTCGTGCCGAAGAGCGACAACACGTTCAAGCCGGCCGACGAGCTCTGGTACTTCTACGAGGTGCGCAACCCCGGTCTCGACCCGACGGCGAACGCGCCGAAGCTGCAGGCCAAGATCACGGTGAGCGGCAAGCGGGCGGACGGCAAGGAAGTGAAGATGCAGAACCCGCTCTCCGAGGTGGACGTGCAGGAGGCGAAGGGCGTGGCCGGGCACTACATCGCCGGCGCGTCGCTCCCGCTGGCCAGCTTCAAGCCGGGCGACTACTCGATGAAGATCCACGTGGTCGACACCGTCACCAAGCAGTCCTACGACATCGAGGCGCCGTTCAAGGTCACGGAGTGATCACCAGGATGAAGACCCTCACGGCAGCAGTGGTGCTGTTCTCCGCAGTTTCGATCTTCGGGGCTCCTTCGGCGAAGTATCAGGAGTGGGCCAAGGGGCCGGTGCAGTGGCTGATGACGAAGGAAGAGTCGCGCGCCTGGTCGCAGGTCAAGGACGACAAGGCCGCGAGCGACTTCATCGACCTGTTCTGGGCCCGGCGCGATCCGACGCCCGGCACGGAGCACAACGAGTACAAGGAAGAGTTCGAGGCGCGCGTCCGCTCCGCCGACCGCTTCTACGGCATGACGAGCAAACGCGGCTCGCTGACGGACATGGGCCGCGTCTTCATCGTTCTGGGGCCGCCGAAGGAGGCGCTCTCCGCGGCCGGTACGGGCGGGCCGATGGGCTCCAGCGGCGTGGGCGACGCCGACGTCGGGATGGGCTCGGACGACGGCATCCGCGGCTCGATCGGGAGCGACGTCGTCATGCGCCTTACGGCAAAAACGCAGTTTACGTATGACAACTACGTCGCTGTCGGACTGGTGCGTCCGAGTCTCATATTCATCGAGGACGGCTACTCGCACGAGTACAAGCTCGACCCGCAGCAGGGCAACCCGTTCGGCGCCCTCTCCTCGATGGCCCAGAAGGCGATCGTCAACAAGGAGCTGACCGCCGTGACGCAGTGGGCCCTCAAGGGCGGCCTGGAGGCGGGGCGCAAAGAGGTCGTGGTCACGAAGTTCATCCCCGGCAAGGGCATCACGCCCGCGCCGGCCACCGCCACGGTCACGGGCGATCCGGGCGCCTCGCGCCTGCTGCTGCTCAAGAACGTGACGGTCGACGTCAAGCCGATGGCGGGCGGCGATCCGTTCGCCCGGCTCTCGTCCAACACCACGTTCAGCAAGAGCGAGGAGCTCGGCTACGCGTTCCAGCTCTGCCGCGACGCCGCCGCGGACAACAACGTCAAGGTCACGATGAAGGTGACCGGAACGGCCGGCAATCATCAGGTGAACATGTCCGCGCCCCCGGAGGAGATGACGCCGGAGCAGATCAAGGCGTCGACGGCCTGCTACGTCGTCCGCGCGGCGCTGCCGCTGGCCGACTTCGAGACGGGCGACTACCGCCTCGAGCTCACCGTCGACGACGGCGGGAAGCTCTACAACATGGGGCAGGACTTCAAGGTGCAGTGAGCGGGAACTGAAAACCGTTGTCGGTTGTCGGTCATCGGTTGTCAGCAGGACCGACAACTGACGACTGACAACGGTTTTCGTCGGTAATCCCCCGCTCCTTTCCGCGTCTCCCGAGGGCAAGATGCTCGTCGTCCTTCTCCTCCCACTCCTGGCCGCGCTCGCGGCGCCTGTCGACGACTGGGGGAAGGGTCCAGCCCGCTGGCTGATGACGAAGGACGAGCAGCGCGCCTGGTCGAAGCTGCAGAGCGACCAGGAGGCGAGCGACTTCATCGACCTCTTCTGGGCCCGCCGCGATCCGACGCCGGGCACCGAGCAGAACGAGTTCAAGGACGAGTTCGAGCGCCGGGTGCGGGCGGCGGACGACGCCTTCGAGGCGGAGAAGGTCCGCGGCGCGCTGACCGATCCGGGGCGCGCCTTCGTCGTGCTCGGCGTTCCGCGCAACGTCGTCGACACGCCGGCGGCGATGACCCGGGTCGGGCGGATGGGGGCACGGATCGTGTTCGACTACCCGGACGCCGAGCTGCACCGGCTCGGCCTCGACCGCGCGCCGGTCTTCTCCCAGAATGCCGACGGCGAATTCAAGATCGATCCGCAGCAGTCGAACGCCTTCGGCGCAATCGCGAAAGCCGCCGCGAACGCACTCCTCCGTCCCGACCTCACCATCACCCCCGAGTGGGCGCTGCATGGCGGCATCGACGCGAAGCCGCAGCCGCAGCCAGTCGTCGTCACCGCCGCGTTCGAAGAGCCGCCTCCACCGGCACAGCTTCCGCCCGGGCCGCACGGCGCATCGCGCCTCGTGTTCGTGCGCGACCTGACGAACGAGGTCCGTCCGCGGGCGGACACCGATCCGTTCGTCTCCGCCACGCCCGCCACCCGCTTCTCCTCGGCGGAGCAGTTCGGATACGCGTTTCAGCTCTGCCGCGACGGAGCGCCCGACGCGGCGGTCAAGGTCGGCTTCGCCATCAGCGGCACGAGCGCCGGGAAAAAAGTCAGGGTCGTCTCGAAGCCGCAGGACGTCACGCCGGAGCCGATCCGGGTGATGTCCACCTGCTCGGTGGTCTGGGCCTCGCTGCCGCTCACGGCACTGAAGCCCGGCAGTTACCGGCTGGCCATCGAGGTCACCGATCCGGCCACGAAAGAGAGCTGGAATCTCGGCGGAGACTTCGAGGTGCGGTGATGCGCTGGGCGCTCTCGATCGCCGTCTTCGTGGCGCTGCCCGCATTCGCCGCGCTGTCGCCGGCGGTGGAGGCGTGGGGGAAGGGGCCGGCGCGCTGGCTGATGACGCGCGATGAGGAGCAGGCCTGGTCGCGGCTGGAGAGCGACGCCGCGGCGAATGCCTTCATCGACCTCTTCTGGGCCCGCCGCGACCCGACGCCCGGCACGGAGCGCAACGAATTCCGGGAAGACTTCGAGCAGCGCGTGGCCTCGGCCGACCGGCAGTTCCGCACCGACCGCAAGCGCGGGGCGATGTCCGACATGGGGCGGGTCTACATCGTCATCGGGCCGCCGCTGCAGGCATTGCGGGCGCAGGAGAAGATGTACCAGCGCAACCGCTCCCGCCGCTGGCGCTCGGCTCAGTTCGTCTACGACCCCGCCGTGGCGGGGAGCGTCGGCGTGGTCAAGCCGGTGGTCTTCATCGAGGACCCGGTCACGCACGAGTACATGATCGACCCGCAGCTCTCGAACGCCTTCGGCACCATGGCCACCATCGTCGAGCGCAACATCATCAATCACGAGCTCACCGCCGCGCCGGAATGGGCTCTGCGCGGCGGCGTCGATGCGAAGCCGCGCACCTTCGCCTACGCCGCCGTCCCCGACGCGCGGAAGCCGGCCGCGACGGGGGCGATGGCCGTGCCGCTCGCCGCCGGCGCGGGAAGGCTGATGCTCGTCCCGGACGTGGCCGGCATCCAGCCGATGAGCGGCAACGATCCGTTCGCCCTGCTCCGCCCGCGCACGACCTTCGCGAAATCAGACGATCTCGGTTGGGTGTTCCAGCTTTGTCGCGCCTCGAATTTCGAGGGAGACGTCACGGTCGTGATCGCCATCAGCGGCGCGGGCGGAATCCTGAAGGCCCCGCCGGAGGAGATGACGCCGGAGCCGATCCGGGCTCTGCCGGGTTGCAACGTCATCCGCGCCGCGATGTCGCTGGGTGATTTCGAGCCGGGGGAGTATCGATTCATGGTCTCCGTCGAGGACCCGGCGGCGAAGCAGACATACAATCTGAGCCAGGATTTCAGAATCGAGTGACCGATATGCCGTTCGCAACCGTGGAAGAAGCAGCCGAGCTCTATCGCCGCGGCGAGCTCGTGATCATCGTCGACGACGAGGACCGGGAGAACGAGGGCGACCTCTGCATCGCCGCCGAGAAAGTCACGCCCGAGTCGATCAACTTCATGGCCCGGTACGGGCGGGGGCTGATCTGCCTGGCCCTGACCGAGGAGCGCTGCGCCGAGCTCGACCTGCCGCTGATGGTGGAGAACAACACCTCCAACTACGGCACGGCCTTCACCGTCTCCATCGAGGCGCGGGGGCGGGTCACGACCGGCATTTCCGCGCACGACCGCTCGGAGACGGTGCGGGTGGCCATCGATCCGAAGACCCGGCCGCAGGACCTGCTCCGTCCGGGGCACGTCTTCCCGCTGCGGGCGCGGAAGGGCGGTGTGCTCAAGCGCGCCGGGCAGACCGAGGCCTCGGTCGATCTGGCCGTGATCGCGGGGATGAATCCCGCGTCGGTCATCTGCGAGATCATGAACGAGGACGGCACCATGGCCCGCCTGGCGGACCTGCGTGAGTTCGCCATCAGGCACGGGCTGAAGATCATCTCGGTGGCCGACATCATCCAGTACCGGATGCAGACCGAGAAGCACGTCCACTGCCTCGCCTCGCCCATCCTCCCCACCGAGCACGGCGAGTTCCGCGTCTACG
>DATEOX010000058.1:0-12737 GCA_035273585.1 Thermoanaerobaculia bacterium | reverse complement strand
GGCATAGACGAAGCCGTTCTTCACCACCGGCTGCCAGGGCGGCGTGGCCCACTGCGAGGCGTCGACCGGCTGGCCGTCGTAGTGCGCGTAGAAGGCGACGGTATGCTTCGCTCTCGGCGTCTTCACCTCGGCCACCACCAGCGGCGGCGCGCCTTCGACGCGCAACTGCCGCGCGGCGATGCCGCGCCTGGCGAAGAGGGCCACGATCGCGTCCGCGTTGCGCCCGATGTTCGCCTGGTCGGAGGCGACGTTCGGGATCTTCAGCAGCTCGACCAGCTCGCCGATGATCTCCTGCTCGTGCGCCGTCCGCCAGGCGCGCGCGGCGCGGGCGGCGTCGGAGGCGGCGTGCAGGGGGAGGGCGGCGAGGAGGATGAAGGCGGCGAAAAGCGCGCGCCGCCGCGTGTCATCCTGAGCGAAGCGAAGGATCCCCCGGCAAGTGCGAGGAGATCCTTCGCCGTCTCCGCGGCTCAGGATGACAGGGTCAGCCACCGACAAACTCCACCTCCAGCCCGAGGTACATCACGGTGGGATCGGCCGGCGAGAAGGCGATCGAGTTGATGTCGTGGTTGCTGTTGTGCGTCATGGTCAGGCCGCTCAGCGCGTCGTAGCGGAAGAGGTCCGTGCCATAGCCCTGAAAGTGCGAGCCGAAGACGAAGTAGAAGACGTTCGGGTTCGTCGGATGGGCGGCCATCACCGGCTGATTGACGATCGTCACGCCGGCGCCGGCCTGCACGACCGGCACAAAGGTAAGGCCGCCGTCCTTCGAGCCGTGGATGGCCTTCGTGCCGTTGCGGCCGTCCACGGCCATGGCCCACACCACGTTCGGATCGGCGGGCGAGATCGCGAAGTTCATCACGTTGAAGCCATCCGCGAGCGAGGTGCGGCTCCAGTTGCGGCCGCCGTCGAAGGTGACGAACGCCCCCTGCGAGGCGGTGCCGGCGATCACGTGGTCGAGGTTCGCGGGGTCGAAGGCGAAGCGGTAGACGATGGTCGGATTGGCCAGCGGGAGGCGGCTGATCGGGGCGAAGGAGTCGCCGCCGTCGATGCTGTCCCACAGCGCGCCGTCGGCGTCGCCGAGGCGGACGTGATCGCCCTGCGCGCCGAGGCCGACGATCGTCGCGGGGGCCTTCAGCACCTGCGGGCCGCGCGCGTCGTAGCGGAGGAGGAACTCGCGGTTGTCCGACCAAGCGAAGGCGCGGCCGCCGCCGGCGGAGGTGATGGACGGCGGGAAGTCGGTCTGCCATTGCCCGACGGGGCGCCAGGAGCAGCCGGCGTCGGTCGACAGCGAGAGCGTCTCCTTGTGCCAGGCGAGGAGCGTCGTGGCGTCGAGGGCAGCCAGGCCGTACGTGTAGCCGACGCCGGTCAGCCGCTCGGCGGTCGGGGTGAGGGTCACCCCCTCGTTGCGGGTGATGGTGACACCCGGCGTGCCGGTGATCAGCGAACAGGGCTGGCCGACGACGCGGCGGCGGGGGGCGGCCAGGGCGGCGGTGGAAAACAGCAGAGAGAGGATGAGGAGACGGCGCATGAGGTCGGGACACCATACGGGACGAGCGCTGAGCCCGTTGCCCTTGTGACTGCAACGTTACACTGCCTCGATGTACTTTTTCCGGATGCCTGCCAAACGAGCGGTTCTCCTGGTCGTCCTGCTCGCCGTCTCCCTCCCTGGCATCGCCCAAACGCCCTACGTCGAAAAGATCGAAGTGCGGGTCACGAACGTGGACGTCATCGTGACCGACCGCTCCGGCAAGCCGATCCCCGGCCTGACCAAGGACGACTTCATCGTCCTGGAGGACGGCAGGCCGCAGCCGATCACGAACTTCTACGAGATGCGCGCCCAGCAGGCGACCATCGCCGGCGCGGCGCCCGCGCAGAGCAGCGAGCCGGAGGCGATGCCGCGCGAGCTGCGCAACCGGCGCTTCGTCTTCTTCCTGGACAGCTTCTCCCTCGGCATGGAGCGCAACGGCGTCCTCACCTCCATGCGCCGCTTCGTGGAGAAGCAGATGGAGCCCGGCGACGAGGCCACGGTCGTCACCTGGAACCGACGGATGGAGATCGTCACGCCGTTCACCTCCGACAAGTCCGCGGTGCTGGCCGGCTTCGACGTGCTGGCGAAGCGGACGCCGTCCGGCGCGTCGCTCAAGGCCGAGCAGTACCGCATCATGAGCATCGCCATGGAGGACTACCGCAACTCCATCGCCCGCCGCTCGCCGCGCGCCACCACCGCCGACACCAGCCTCCCGGCCAAAGCCATCATGGACAAGCTGACCGGCTACGTGACGATGTGGGCCGACGAGGTGCGCGACACGCACCGGGCCCTCTTCCAGAGCATGCACGTGATGCTCACCTCCCTCGGCGGCATCGAGGGGCGGAAGGTGATGGTCTACGCCGGCTCCTACCTCCCCGAGCGGCCGGGCATCGAGATCTTCCAGCAGCTCTCCGGAGCCGTCCCCGGCTTCGAGATGTTCGCCGGCTCGGCCGTCAACCGCCTCAAGCCGCAGTCGGAGGAGATCCTGGCCGTGGCCCGCCACGCGAACGCGGTCGGCGTGACGATGTACACGATCTTCCCCGAGTCGGTGGACAACGATCCGGGCGCCGAGGGGCGCGAGTTCCAGGCGACGGTCAGCTCCTCGAGCGCGCTGCAGACGCTGGCCCGCGTCACGGGCGGGACGATGACGGCCAAGACCTGGAACTTCGACGCCACGCTGCAGAGCGTCGCCAGCGACCTGACCGCCTACTACTCCATCGGCTACCGCTCCGACCGCGACGACAAGCCGGGCGAGCACTCGGTGGCGGTGAAGACGAAGAACGGCGCGTACCGGGTGCGGTCGCGGAAGAGCTACGTCGTCCGCTCCGCCGACGAGCAGGTGGGCGACAGCGTGATCGCGAACCTCGTGCATGCCGTGCCCGAGGGCGACATCCCCATCACGCTGAAGGTCGGGCCGCCGCAGCCGGACGGCCGCGGCACGTACAAGGTGATGCTCGACGTCTCGTTCCCCTCCTCGGGCGTGACGGCGTTGCCGGACGGCGACAAGGTCGCGGGCGGCTTCACGATCTACATCGCCGCCGGCACCCCGCTCGGCGCGCTCTCGCCGGTGTCGAAGCGCACCGAGGCGCTGCGCGTGCCGGCCGAGACGTACAACGCCATGGTTGCGCAGAAATACCCGCTCGTCCTCCACTCCCAGGTGCTCATCGGGAGGGGCGAGAACGTCCTCTCCGTCGGCGTCGTGGACCAGATCAGCAGCACGTCGGGATTCGCCCGGGCCAAGGTGACGGCGCAGTGAGCCGCGCGCGGCTGATGATCGCGCTGCTCGCCGCGGCCTGCTGCTGGCCGCTGCAGGCGCAATACACGGAGAACATCGAGGTCCGGGTCACGAACGTCGACGTCGTCGTCACCGACCGCGCCGGCAAGCCGGTGGCCGGCCTGACCCAGGATGACTTCGAGGTGCTGGAGGATGGCAAGCCGCAGGAGGTGACGAACCTGTACGAGGTACGGCAGTCGTCGGCCCAGACGACCGCCGCCGCGCATACCGCGGAGGCCGCCCCCGAGCCCCCGCCCGAGCAGAAGCGGCGGCACTTCGTCTTCTTCATCGACAACTATTCGCTCACCTTCGAGCGCAACGGCGTGCTCAAGTCGCTGCGCCGGTTCCTCGACCGCAACCTCCAGCCGGAAGACGACGTGATGGTCGTCATCTGGGACCGCAACATCGACATCGTGCAGTCCTTCACCAGCGACCGCTCGGTCATCGACGCGGCGCTGGAGAAGGTGCGCAAGCGCGGCCCGCACGGCGCGATGCTCGACGCGGAGAAGGAGCGCGCCGTCGACCTGGCCATGCAGATCTGGCAGGCGAACCAGAGGAAACGCGAGGTGATGACCCGCCCGGGCGCTCCCGTTCCTCCCCCTTCCGGCAGCCAGCTCGACGAGGTGAAGTCGATCGCCGTCGCCTTCTCCGAGGAGGTGCGCTCCATCCAGCTCCGCCTCCTCGATGCGCTGCATGCGATGCTCACCTCGATGGGCGGCATCGAGGGGCGCAAGGTGCTGGTCTTCGCCGGCGCCTATCTCCCCGAGCGGCCTGGGCTGGAGATCTTCGAGCGCTTCGCCGCGCGCCTGGCGGAGAAGGGCGACCTGAGCGCGATGATGGAAGTGGACATGAACCGCAAGTACGTCGAGCCGCAGGCGCAGGAGATCGCGAAGGTGGCCCGCCACGCGAACGCGGAGGGGGTCACGATGTACACGATCTTCGCCGAGGATCCGGTCAACGTGCGCGACGACCCGAAGAAGTTCACCGAGTACACCAACAGCGCCACCGCCTTCGCGTCGCTCGCGGACATGACCGGCGGCACGATGCTCACCAAGACCTCGAACTACGACGTGATGTTCGACACCGTGGCCCGCGACGTCAGCTCGTATTACTCCCTCGGCTACCACACCTCCGACGCCGAGCCGGGCCAGCGCTCGATCGTGGTCCGGACGAAGAACCCGGCGTACCGCGTCCGCTCCCGCAAGAGCTACGTGGTCAAGTCGAACGACGAGCGCGCCGGCGACGAGGTGATCGCGAACATCGTCCAGCCCCAGCCGAAGAACGACATCCCGGTGACGCTCACCGTCGGCGAGCTCCGCCCGGAGGGCCGTAACCAGTACATCGTCCCCATCGACGTGACCATCCCGACCGCCGCCGTGACGCTCCTGCCGGATGGCGAGCTGATGGTCGGCGGCTTCACGGTTTACGTCGTGGCAGGGACGACGAGCGGCGGCCTCTCGCCGGTATCGAAGCGCCAGCAATCCATCCGCCTGCCGCAGGCGACGATCGACGCGCTGCAGAACAAGCCGCTCCTCTTCCACGCCGAGGTGCTGGTAGGAAAAGGTGAGAATATCCTCTCCGTCGGCGTCGTCGACCGCATCAGCAACGCGTCCGGCTACGCCCGCGCGCCCGTGGTCGCCCGCTAGGAAAAGCTGTCATCCTGAGCCGCGCAGACGGCGAAGGATCTCCTCGCAAGAACCGGGAGATCCTTCGCCCTCTCCGGGGCTCAGGATGACACCAACGAAAGGAATCGCCACCCACATGAAACGCCTGTTCGTCGCGCTGCTCCTCGTCTGTACGCCTCTGTTTGCGCAGGAGAGCGCCGAGAAGAAGGAGTCGTCCGCCCCCGCGCCCAAGTCCGACGCGAAGGACAACGTCGTCACCACCTCCCACACCATCACCATCGGCGGCGAGGCGATCAAATACACCTCGCGGGCCGGCACGATGGTCATGCGCGACGAGGACGGCACCCCGCGGGCCAGCATCTTCTTCGTGGCCTACACGAAGGACGGCGCCGATCCGGCGAAGCGGCCGGTGACCTTCACCTTCAACGGCGGCCCCGGCTCGTCGTCGGTCTGGCTGCACATGGGCGCCCTCGGGCCGAAGCGCGTGGTCTACAAGGACGACACGGGCGCGGCCGCCACGCCGCCCTACCGCACGGTGGACAACGACCTGAGCGTGCTCGACGTCACGGACCTCGTCTTCATCGACCCGGTGACGACCGGCTACTCGCGGGCCATCCCGCCGAAGGACGACCAGAAGTTCCACGGCGTCGATGCGGACATCAAGTCGGTGGGCGAGTTCATCCGCCTCTGGACCACGCGCAACCAGCGCTGGGTCTCGGCCAAGTTCCTGGCCGGCGAGTCGTACGGCACCACGCGCGCGGCCGGCCTCTCCGGCTGGCTGCAGGAGCAGGGCTTCTACGTGAACGGCATCATCCTGATGTCGTCCATCCTCAACTTCCAGACCGCCCGCTTCGACAGCGGCAACGACCTGCCGTTCATCCTCTTCCTGCCGACCTACACGGCCACGGCCTGGTATCACAAGAAATTGCCCGCCGACCTGCAGTCGGCCGGCCTGGAGAAGGCCATCGCCGAGTCGGAAGACTTCGCCCTCGGCGAGTACACGTCGGCCCTGATGAAGGGCGACCGCATCTCCGACGCGGAGCGCGCGACGATCGTGCGGAAGCTGGCGCGGCTGACCGGCCTCTCGGCGGAGTACATCGAGCAGACGAACATGCGCGTGCGCATCGACCGCTTCGACAAGGAGCTACTGCGCGAGAAGCGCCGCACGGTGGGCCGCCTCGACTCCCGCTTCGCCGGCATCGACGTCGACGCCGCCGGCGAGCGCCCCGAGTACGACCCGTCGATGGCGGCCATCATGGGCGAGTACACCGCGGTGCTGAACGACTACGTCCGCCGCGACCTGAAGTTCGAGAGCGACCTGCCGTACGAGATCCTCACCGACCGCGTGCGGCCGTGGAGCTACGACCGCAACAGCAACCGCTACGTCGACGTGGCCGAGACCCTCCGCTCCGCCATGAGCGAGAACCCGATCCTCAAGGTGTTCGTGGCGAACGGCTACTACGACCTGGCCACACCGTTCGCCGCGACGCGCTACACCTTCGCCCGCATGGGCCTCGACCCCGAGCTGCGCCGGAATGTGACGATGGACTACTACGAGGCCGGCCACATGATGTACATCGACCGCAAGGCCCACGCGCGGCTGAAGGAAGGAATCGTGAGGTTCATCCGGGACGCGCAGTGAGCTGCGGAACGATGAACGATGAACGATGAACGATGAACGCTCCATTCACCGCGCCTTTGTTCATCGTTCATCCTTCATCGTTCATCGTTCATTCCAGACATTTTTTCGCGGGCGGATTCGGGGGCGGCTGCAGGTCGTTCTCCGTCATGTACTTGTAGAAGTAGTCGTTCGCGAACTTGTTGCCCGACGGCGTGGCGGCGGACCAGATGCTGTTGCAGGCACCGCTCCGGCATCCGCCGCCGAGCGTCATCATCGCGCCGGTCTTGACCGGGCAGGTGCAGACGGCCTTCTTCGGGTTTTTCAGGTCGATGGTGCACGGCGCGCCGTAGCACTGCGCCCACACCGTGTCGGTGCTCGGGCAGGAGAGCGTCAGGTTCGTCTTGTTGAAGAAGTTCGAGTAGCTGGAGGTCAGGTAGGTGCGGCCGCTGACCGTCGTCGGCGTCCGCGTGTCGCAGGCGCCGGGTCCCATCGACCAGCCGGTGAGCACGTCGCAGACGCAGTTCGCCTCCTGCACCGCATACGTCCCGTCGCTGTTGCGCGAAACGATCGGACTGCACGCCGCCTTGATGCAGAGCGCGTACTGCCCCTGGCAGAAGGTCGCCGGCGAGACGTCCGGCTGGTCGGCGGCAAGAACCGCGGTGGTGAGCGAGATGGACAGGGCCAGCACGATGATGCGCATGCCGCTATTCCATATGAACGTACTTATGTTGTCAAGTTCACTGAAAGTGCGGCGCCTCGCCGAGGCTCGTACTCCACACGGCTAAGACTTCGATGCGTTTCGGCTCTCCGACGATGCGGTAATACAGGTGGTGTTGCGTAGCAGCCAGGAGAATACGGCGGACGTCGGCCAGCTCCACATCTTCGGCCTGCGCACCAACTTCAGGGTAGTCGGCGATCAGTTTGAATGCGCGCCGCAGCTCTTCTCGAAAAAGGTTTGGCGCCTTGGTGCGGTTACGCCGCCACCAGTTGGCTTCTTCTCGAATCTGCCGGGCAGCGAGACGTGTTGGCTTGACGCGCAGTGCCACAGGTCAGTTCGATTCGTCCAGTTCCGCCAGCAATTCCTCGGCGTCGACGAGCTCACCGCGATTCGCCTGGGCGATGGATTCGAGGAGCAGGCGCTTCTCCTCCGGCGTCACACGAAAACGCTCACTGTCGCCGTGACCAAGAACTGTTACCTTCTCACCTTCGGTGAATGGATGGCCATCGACCACGATCTGCCCATCTAAAACCTTGCCGGTAACGATCTTCACGTTTCCCATTCTAATTCGAGCCGTCCAGCTCCTCCAGAAGCGCCGCGTCCACCTTCGCCTTCACAGTCCTCCGATCGATGCCCAGCCGCGCGGCGACGCGCGCGTAGTTGCGGTCCGCGGCGTACAGGAGGGTGCAGTAGTTGCGCAGCAGCGCATCGGCGTCGAACGCGCCGCGCAGGACGTCGTCGGCAATGCGCAGGCGCGCGTCGGAGGGGCGGGCGGCGGCGGGCGTGTACGAGCCGCGGAGCATCACGCTGCGGACGCATTGCTCCAGCTCGCGGAAGTTGCCGGGCCAGCGGTAGGCGCGCATCCCGGCGATCGCCGCGCAGACCTGATCTGTGAGCGGCGCGGCCTCCTCCTCCCCCGCCACCCGGGCGGAGATGAAGCGGACGAGGTGGCGCAGCTCGTCCGGCTCGCCGCGGAGCTGCTCGTCGAGCGACGGCGTGGCGATCGTGTCCGAGCAGAGGCGGTAGTAGAAATCCTCGCGGAAGCGGCCGCGGGCGATCTCCGCGGCGAGGTCGCGGTTCGTGGCGACGACGATCTTGCCGCGGAAGCGGCGCGTCGCGGTATCGCCGAGGCGCTGGAACGTGCGGTTCTGCAGGACGCGGAGGAGCTTCACCTGCACGGCCGGATCGACCTCGCCGATCTCGTCGAGGAAGACCGTGCCGTGCTCGCCGCACGACTCGAGGTAGCCCTCCCGGTCGTGCATCGCGCCGGTGAAGGCGCCCTTGCGGTGGCCGAACAGCTCCGACTCGAGCAGCGTCGGTGACAGCGCGGAGAGGTTCAGGCTGACGAACGACGAGCCCTCCGCGAAGCGCTCGCTCCGCTCGTCGAACGGGAGGTAGCGGGACAGGCCGATGGCCCGCGCCACGAGCTCCTTGCCCGTGCCGGTGGGGCCGGTGATGAGCGTCGTGGCGTCGGCCATCCGGGCGTGGAGCGAGCGGCGGAAGCGGCGCATGTCGTGGCTGAAGATCGACTGCCAGACCGCCGCGCGCAGCTTTGCCGCGGCCAGCGAGCGGCCGACGATGGCTGTGAAGATGTGATGGAACGCGCGCCGTACCTGGTAGAAGCAGGCGAAGAGATGGGCGGCGTCCGGCGCCCGCTCGGGGAGGAACTCGACAAGGTCGCGGCGGAAGGCGGGCCAGAAGGCGATGCGTCCCTTCTCGCCCCGCTCGGCCAGCTCCAGGAAGCCGTTCCGATACCGCTCATAGACGACGTAGATGACGACGTCTTCGTAGAGCGCCCGCTCATCGTCCGTCGCCTTCGCGCCAGCCGCGAGCCGGTCGCGCAGCGTGGCCGCGAGGCGGGCGGAGATTGCCGTGATCCGCTCGACGTTCCCCTTGCGGTCGGCGTCCGACTGCAGGCTCCAGTACGGCTCGCTCGGCACGTACTGCTGGCCGAGGAAGCGCTGCTCGTGGACGATCCGCTCCTCGAGGAACGGGTTGCCGTAGGCGAGGGCCGCCGTCTCGGCGGCGAGGTGCTTCTCGTGGGCGGTCTCGAAGAGGCGCACGGCGTTTAATGTACTCCTCTGTACATTGAATGAACAGCGCAGCACGCGGCGCACACAGCGCACGCAAGCAAAATCAACAACTTACGACCCGGCACTTCCCTCGCGATAGCAGCGGCGCGAACAAGGAGGAAGCATCATGCGCCGCTTCATCATCATCCTGGCCCTGGCCCTGATCGCAACGGGAGCACACGCCGCCGGCACGCTCAAGCCGGTCGACGCCGCCTATCAGCCGATTCAGATCAAGGAGCACCACCTCGCCGTCGTCATCAACAACGGCTGGGCGCGGTCGGAGGTCACCCAGGTCTTCAGCAATCCGAATGACAAGGACCTCGAAGCCATCTACACCTTCCCCGTTCCGAAGTCCGCCAGCCTTTCCGAGATGACCATCTGGTCCGGCGAGCGGGAGCTGAACGGCGAGGTCGTCGAGGCCAAGGAGGCCCGCCGCGTCTACGAGGAGGAGAGAGACGCCGGCAACGATGCCGGCATCGCCGAGAAGAACAGCTACCAGAGCTTCTCCTTCGCCGTCTCCCCCGTGAAAGCGAAAGCCGACACAAAAGTCCGCTTCGTCTACTACCAGCCGCTCCCCATCGACACCGGCATCGGCCGCTACGTCTATCCGCTGGAGGAAGGAGGGACGGACGACCCGGCCGCCGCGCAGTTCTGGACGCGCAACGCGAAGGTGGAGGAGCACTTCACCGTCGACGTGGAGCTGAAGTCGGAGTGGCCGGTCGATGACGTGCGCGTGCCGGGCGCCGCGCAGGACGCGAAGATCACGAAGATCGACGCCGGCCACTACACGGTCGCGATCGACCGTGAGGGGGCGGAGCTCGGGAAGGACTTCGTCGTCTACTACCGCCTGGCCGAGAACCTGCCGGGCCGCGTGGAGCTCGTCACCTACAAGCCGGACGCGAACAAGCCCGGCACCTTCATGCTCGTCGTCACGCCCGGCATGGACCTCCAGCCGATCAGGCACGGCGCCGACTACACGTTCGTGCTCGACGTCTCCGGCAGCATGGAGTCGAAGCTCCACACGCTCGCAGAGGGGGTCTCGAAGACCCTCGGGCAGATGAAGACCGGCGACCGCTTCCGCATCATCACGTTCAGCGACAACGCGCGCGACATCACCAACGGCTTCGTCGAGGCGAACCCGCAGAGCGCCGCGGAGTGGACGCAGCGCGTCGGGCAACTGCACACCGAGGGCGGCACGAACGTCTATCAGGGGCTGCAGAAGGGGCTCGACACGCTGAGCGCCGACCGGGCCACGAGCATCATCCTGATCACCGACGGCGTGGCCAACGAGGGGATCGTCGACCCGAAGGAGTTCCGCGCGCTGCTGAAAAAGTACGACGTGCGCGTCTTCGGCTTCCTGATGGGCAACAGCGCGAACTGGCCGCTCATGCGCACCGTCGCCGAGGCCAGCGGCGGGTTTTATCAAGGGGTGTCGAATGACGACGACATCGTGGGGCAGATCATGCTGGCCAAGTCGAAGATCACCAGCGAGTGCCTGCACGACGCGACGCTGAAGATCAGCGGCGTGGAGACATCCGACAAGACGGACGAGGTGCTGGGGAAGATCTACCGCGGCCAGCAGCTCATCGTCTTCGGCCGCTACAAGCAGGGCGGAACCGCCAACGTAGTGCTCGCCGCGAAGCTCACCGGCGCGGACAAAACCTACTCCACGAAGTTCGACTTCCCGAACGTCGACGCCGCCAATCCGGAGCTCGAGCGCCTCTGGGCCCTCGACCGGATCGAGGACACGGAGACGAAGATCAACGCCGGCGCGATTGCCGAGGACGAGGGGAAGTCGGCGATCGCGAGCCTCGGCGTGCAGTACCAGCTCGTGACCGACTACACATCGATGGTCGTCCTCTCCGACGGCGACTTCCTCGAGCACGGCATCGAGCGCAACAACCAGAAGCGCGTGGCGGCGGAGCGCGCCGCGCAGGCCGCGCGCGTCAACCAGCCCGCCGTGACGCGGCGCGTCGATGCGCAGCAGCCGATGTTCGGCAACGGCGGCGGCAGATCCCACTCCCTCGGCGGCGGCGGCGCGATCGACCCGATCAGCGGCACCATCGCCCTCACTCTGGCGGCCGCGGCGTGGGCCGCGAGGCAGAAGAAGAAGGATGGCGAGCAATGATCGTCACCCTCTTTCTCGCCGCGCTGGCGGCCGCCGCCACTTTCCTCGGCAACGCATCCGCGCTGCAGTACGCGCGCGGCGCGGCGCCGTGGACCCTGCTCACCTGCCACTTCACGCATTGGTCGACCGACCAGTTCCTGTGGGGCCTCGCGGTGTTCGTCCCGCTCGGCATCGCGTGCGAGCGGCGCTCCCGGACGCGCTTCCTCCTGGCGCTGTCCGGGAGCGCCGTGGCCGTCCCGCTGCTCGTCGGCGCCCTCGCGCCTTCCATCGGTTCGTATCGCGGATTGTCCGGCCTCGACTCGGCGTTGTTCGCGCTGCTGGCCTGCATGATCGCGGGCGAGCGGAAGAGCGGCGACCGCGCCACGCTGCTGCTCATCCTCGCGGCGGCCCTCGGCTTCGGCGGCAAGATTGCCTACGAGCTCTTCACCGGCTCGCCGATGTTCGCCTCGCAGCTCGGCCACGGCATCGTGCCGGTGCCGCTGGCGCACGCGGTGGGGGCGGTCGCCGGTGTGGTGGCCGCGTTCGCGCCGTTGCCAGCCTTCAACTCTCTGCAAAGGAGAACAGCATGTTCCTGACCCTGCTCGCCGTCACCTTCCTCATCGCTACTCTTTGCTCGTTCCTCGTGGCGCGCGTGTTCAACGCGCCGCTGCGGGCGATCTTCAACCGCATCATCTCCGACCAGCTCGGGGCGGCGTGGCATCGCTACGTCACCTTCGCCATCTTCGTCGTCGGCATCTCCGGCGGCGTACGGATCTGGGACCTGGAGAAGTACATCAGCCCGCGGGTGAAGGACGACCCGGTGCTCGTCCTCAATGCCGACCGGTGGGTGCTCGAGGTCTACCGCACCGTCATCGAGACGCTGCAGGCCACCGCCTGGATGCTGCTCGTGGTCTTCCTCGTCGCGCTGCTGGCGTTCGTCATCGTGCGGGCGTTCGAGCTGAGGCGATCTCCGCCGCCACAGCCAGGAACTGCTCCCGAAGCCGTTCCCGCTGTCTGAGCAGTTGGTTGCGCGCGCGGCGCCGGACGAGCGCCCGCGCGCGGCCGATCACCTCGTCCAGCCCCTCGGACACGCGCAGCGCGAGGTACGCGCCGAGCGGCTGGACGAGCAGCGCCCCGACGCCGGCCCACGCGCCGAAGCGCCAGCCGACGAGCATAGCCACGGCGATCCAGGTCAGCGGGTAGAGCAGCAGCGCACCGATGAACTTCAGCGTGGCGGTCATCTCGCTCTCCCGCTTCGAGAAGCGGTTGGCCAGCGCGCCGATCAGGCGGTACGT
>DATEOX010000057.1:0-5921 GCA_035273585.1 Thermoanaerobaculia bacterium | reverse complement strand
ATGATCGGGACCGCCCTGGCCACCTGTCACCGCGCCCTCAGTGACCGAGTCCGCTTCGACGACACCCAGGCGCGCGCGCCGTTCCCCGCGCGCATCCCGCAGATGCTACAAATCGACCGCCTCGACGTGTTCGCCGCCTCGGGGCAGAGCGACGGGCAGGCGTTGCTGCTGCTCGCAGCGCAAGGGAACGAGACCCTCACCCGCGGCATCGCTCGCCTGCGCGACGCGTGGCAGGTGAATTCGTTGGTGCACGGCGACATGAAATGGCACAACTGCGTCGCCAGCGGCGAAGGTCTCTTCCTCGTCGACTGGGAATCGGCCGACCTCGGAGACGCGGCCTGGGACGTCGCGGGCATCCTGCAGTCGTATCTCGCCCAATGGATCTGGGTCGCCGGCGCCGGGCCGGAACTCTCGTCCGATGCCGCCGCGGTCTTGGACGCGCTGCACGATTCCGTCGCGCTCTTCTGGTCCGCATACGTCTCCTCGCTGCCGCTTCCGCTTCCCGCGCGGCCGGCGTTCCTCGAGCGCGCCGTCGCTCTCGCCGCCGCGCGTCTCCTGCAGACGGCCTACGAGGCGCTCCGCGATGCGAAGGCGATGACTCCCCTGACGGTGCGTCTGCTGCAGGCGGCCATCAACGTTCTCGACGATACCGCCGCGGCCGGGCGCGAGCTGTTTGGGCTCGACGCATGAGCGCCCTGCACGACACGCTGCGCCGCCTCGGCCAGTCGGTGGTCATTGACGGCGACACGATCGTCATCGAGGGGGAGGTCATCCCGCCCGGTGACGCCGCACCGCCCACCCGCGACAGCGCGTTCTTCGATCCCGATCCGCTCCGCGCCCGCCTGCACCGGGCGCTCTACAGCCGCGTCTACTGCCGTTCGACCGGAAGCGGCGGCCATGGTGACGCGGCGGCACTGGTGGCGCGCCTGCGCGCGGCGAACCGCGGCCGGCCGCGATGGAGCGAGGGATGGACGGTCGCCGAGGTCACGCCGTCGTTCGCCGTCGTGGCCAGCAAGTCGAGCCGCGTTCAGACGTTTGCGCCCGGACTCTACGTGAATTGCACCACGCCCGCGGTCCCGGCCGAAGGCGACGAGATCGCGGTGCACCGCGCGCACGAGTCGCTGACGCTGCAGCCCGGCTTCTACTACGCGATCGGACGAACGGTCCCCGACATGGTCGATCTGGCGAATGCGTTCCGGGTCTACTGGAATGTCGGCCCGGAAGACGTTCCGGAGCTCGTCGGCGCGATCACGGCGGGCTTCGACTCGTGGCGCATCCCGTTCCGCTTCAAGTGTGCGGCCTGGCCCGGCGGCTACGACCGCGTCGACTCGGCCGTGCTCTACGTCGCCTCCCGCTTTCATCGCGTCGTGCTGGCGCTCGTGTCTTCGATCCACGAGCTCCTAGGCGAACGGCTGCGCGACGACGTGCCGCTTTTCACCCGTCCCCTCGGCCGAGGCATCGCCGTCGCCGAGGATCCGCGCGGAAGCGAGAGCTTCGGTGCGAACCGCTGCCGGCCGCTCGCCCGTGCGCTCGCCGAGTCGCCGAACGACGCCTATCGGAGGATTCTCGATGAATACGATCGCGCCCACATCGACCTCGACCGTCCCTGGCTCATCGACGGCCGCCGCGACGATCCCTACGGCATGGACGGATGGCGCCTCGGATGACCCGCTGCTCGAGGGAGCAGGCGCGATCGGCGCCGAGATGTGCAGGGAAGCGCTCTGGTGGGAGTCGCGCGCGACGTGGCTCGGCGACCGCGTCACGGGCGACGGCGCGGGCGTCGTACGCGAGACCGTGGGCGGCGATCTGTACGATGGCACCGCCGGCATCGCCGTCTTTCTCGCGGCGCTGTACGCGGCCACCGGAGAAACGCTGTTTCGCGAGACTGCGCGGGGAGCCCTCGAGCACGCGCTGGCGCTCGCGCACGAGGGCCGCTGCCGCTCGGCCGGGCTGTACACCGGCCGCGCCGGCATCGCCTGGGCCGCGGTCGCTCTCGCCGACGTGCTCGGCGACATCTCGCTGATCGATCTGGGGGTGAAGCTCGCGTTGCGCGACGCTGCCGCCGACGAAGGCGACGACGTGATGAGCGGCCGGGCGGGCATCGTCATGGCCCTCGTGGCGCTGTGGCGCCGCCTCGGCAACCCGGCGGTCATCGAGCGTGCCGTCCGCCTCGGCGATGCGCTCCTGCGCAACGCCGTCCGCGACGGCGAGACGTGGTCCTGGCGCATGTCGCGCCAGCAGGAGACGCCGCCGCTGACTGGCTTCTCGCACGGCGCAGCCGGGGTGGCCTGCGCACTCGCAGAGTTGCTCGACGTCACGCGCGAAGAACGCTTTCGCCCGGCCATCGCCGGCGCCGCCGCGTACGAGCGCCAGTGGTTCGACGCCGAATGCGCGAACTGGCGCGATCTCCGCGAAGGAGGGTCGTTCTCCGTCGCCTGGTGTCACGGCGCGCCCGGCATTGCCCTCTCACGGCTGCGCATGATGGAGCTCCTCGGCGGCGATGCGTTCCGGCAGGAGGCCGATATCGCCGTCCAGACGACGTCGGCCGCTTTTGCGGCGGACGCGGCCGACTGGTCGGTCTGCCACGGCGCCGCCGGCCTCGCCGAGGTCCTGCTTCGGGCGTCCGCGGTTCTCCGCCGCCCCGGGCTCGCGTTGCGCGTGCGCGACATCGCGGCGGAGGCCGCCGTCCGCTTCGGCAAAGAGCGCCCGGCCTGGCCCTCCGGCGCCCGCCACGGTCATACCCCCGGCCACTTCCTGGGCCTTGCTGGCATCGGCCACATGTTGGTGCGTTCGCGCCGTGCGGAAGCGCCGCCGCCGCTGCTCCTGATCCACTGAGCGGAGTGCTGCCATCCGCCGTCACCTGACTCCTCTGTGACTGCTCCGTAGCCATCTGCTGACTGATCCGGATCTACCTTGCGATCAGGAGCCTAAGCATGCATATGCACCGATGTACTCTCATTGCAGTTCTCGCCACGCTTTCTCTCGCGGCTGCGGCCGGCGCCGCCTGCATCCCGGGCACGAGCCCGGGGGCCATTCAGACGGAGCTCAATGCCGGACGCAACGCGGTCCTCTGTCAGAACGCGACGTTCAACATCACCTACATGATCACCTTCGCCGTGAACGGGACGCAGATCTACACGGAGGGGGCGCCGACGGGAGCCACGCGGGCGAAGCTGCGCATCGCCTCCGCGGCCGTGCAGACGATCATCTACGGCGTGGACAAGTCGAACATCCAGATCCGCAACGTCATCATCGACGGCGCGCGGCCGACGTACGGCTACGTGCGCCCGAACGCCGAGGGGCTGATCCGGATCGGCGGCAACGCGAGCGGCCAGAAAGTGCAGTACGTCGAGGCGTACGAGCCGCGGGGCTGGACGGCGATGGCCATCTATCACGGCGATCTCGTCTGGAACGGCACCGCCTGGGTGGGCGGCTGCACGGCGGCGACGATCACCAACAACTTCATCCACGACTCCGGCGACGTCGAGACGCGCAACTGGGCGGACGGCATCAGCCTCTCCTGTCGGAACAGTTACGTCGGCTACAACACTGTCCAGGACGCGACCGACGGCGGCATCGTCGTCTTCGGCTCGCCCGGCTCGACGATCGAGTTCAACACCGTGCGCAACATCAACCGCACCGGCCTGGGTGGCATCTGCATGGTCGATACGACCTACCGCCGCTGGGTCTCCCTCGGCGCGGTGCAGACGGAGGCGGGCGACTTCACCGGCACGTCCGTGCAGTACAACACCGTCGAGGCCAACGCCGAGTACTGCGGCCTGTTCTGCTTCCCGACGCGCCTCTACATCGGCATCGCCATGGGACCGCGGATCTGGTGGTGCTCGCCGCCGAACGGGGTGGTGAGCGTGTACGGCGGCAAGGCCATCGGGAACCACCTGACCGGCAACGCGATGGCCAACGGCATGCCCGCCGACGGCGTCCTGAACTGGACCGCCACCGGCAACACGAGCGATGCGTACTTCATGGGCATCACCAGCAGCTCGTCGTGTGGCGGGACGAATACCCAGAACGCGTTCGTGAAGCACTCGGACGGACGCGTCCCTCACGCCACCGGCACCTTCCAGCCGGAGTACATCGTGGGGCAGGGGCACCACCTGCATCCGTTCTGAGGCTAGGAGAGCGGGCGTCCCGCCCGCCCGCTGCGGCACGTCTCGTGCCGCGGAAACGCACCGCCGGGCGAGACGCCCGGCGGCACGCCCGCCCTCCCTGTGTTAACATCCTTCCCTCATGTCGAGCCACCTTCACATCCGGGAGAACGAGTCGGCCGCGGTCGCCTCGTGTCTTTGGCTCCTCTAGCTCCGTATCCTCACTGAGCTCTCTCCGATGGTGTCGATGGTGACGGCCGCGCCGCCCATCCGCCCCTCACGAAACACGGAGAACGACATGCTCATCGTCATCGACAACTACGACTCCTTCACCTACAACCTCGTCCAGCAGATCGAGCGGCTGGCGGGGATGACCGTCGCGGTCGTGCGCAACGACGCCTTCGATCCCGACCGGCTGCTGGCCGAGAGGCCCTGCTCCATCGTCATCTCGCCCGGGCCGGGCACGCCGGCGCGCGCCGGGCGCATCATCGAGTTGATCCGCGCCAACGAGTCGATCCCGATGCTGGGCGTCTGTCTGGGCCACCAGGCCATCGGCGAGGCGTTCGGCGGGCGGATCGTCCGCGGCAGGGTGCCGGTGCACGGCAAGGTCACGACCGTCCATCATCGCGGCGAGCGGCTCTTCGAGGACTGCCCGATGCCGCTGCGCACGGCGCGCTATCACTCGCTGGTCATCGACCGGAGCACGCTGCCCGACGAGCTGACCGTCGACGCCGAGACCGAAGACGGCGTGATCATGGCCGTGACGCACCGCACGCGGCCCATCTACGGCATCCAGTTCCATCCCGAGTCGTACGGGACGATCGACGGCGACCTGCTCATCCGCAACTTCCTCGACGTCAGCGTGCCCTCGATCCTGGCCGAGCAGGAGCGCGCCGGGGCGGCACGATGATCGCCGAGGCGATCCGGCAGCTCCTCGAGCGGCGCGACCTGGGGCGGGACGAGATGCACGCCCTCTTCTCCGAGGTGATGGATGGCAATGCCACGGACGCGCAGAAGGCGGCGCTGCTCGTCGCGCTGCGGATGAAAGGGGAGACCGCGGAAGAGATCACCGGCGCCGCGCTGGCCATGCGCGAACGGGTCACGCCGCTGGATGTCGATCGGAACAACCTGGTCGACACCTGCGGCACCGGCGGCGACGGCCGCGGCACGTTCAACATCTCCACCATCGCGGCGCTGGTCGCGGCCGGCGCGGGCGCCAATGTGGCCAAGCACGGCAACCGCGCCGTGTCATCGGCATGCGGCAGCGCCGACCTCCTGGCCGCCCTCGGAGTGGAGATCGAGCTCGATGCCCAGCAGATGGCGCGCGTGCTGCGGCGGGTCGGCATCGCCTTCCTCTTCGCGCCGCGTTTGCATCCGGCGATGAAGGCCGTCGTCGGCGTTCGGCGCGAGCTTGGCATCCGCACCATCTTCAATGTCCTCGGGCCGCTGACGAACCCCGCGTTCGCCCGGCGGCAGGTCATCGGCGTCTACTCCGACCATCTCGTGGAAGTCATCGGCCGCGTGCTGCTGGCTCTCGGCGCGGAGCACGCGCTGGTCGTGCACAGCCGCGACGGGCTGGACGAGATCTCCGTCTCCGCGCCGACGCGCGTCTGCGAGGTGCTGGGCGGCGAGGTCCGCACGTACGAGATCGAGCCGGGCGAGCTCGGTCTGCCGGTGCATCCGATCGAGCAGGTGCTGGGCGGCGACACGGCGACGAACGCGCGCATCGCGCGGGAGGTGCTGGGCGGGGGGGACGGGGCGCCGCGGGACATCGTGATCGCGAACGCCGGCGCGGCGCTGTACGTCGCCGGCGCG
>DATEOX010000056.1:0-2792 GCA_035273585.1 Thermoanaerobaculia bacterium | reverse complement strand
GCCGAAGAGGGTGCCCTGCGGCCCGCGCAGGACCTCGATGCGGGACATGTCGAAGAGGTCGATGTCCGGCGTGAAGAGCGAGAGCGAGACGACCGACTCGTCGAGGTAGACGCCGACCTGCTCCTTCACCCCCGGCTGGTCGCGCACGATCTGTCCCGCGGAGACGCCGCGCATCGCCACCTGGCTCTGGCCCGGCCCGAGGTTCTGCACGGTGAAGCCGGCCACGTTCGCCGAGACGTCCTCGATGTTCTCCGCGCCGCGGTCGCGCAGCTGCGACTCGGTCGGCGCCGCGACGGACATCGGAACGTCCTGCACCGTCTCCTCGCGCTTGCGCGCCGTGACGACGACCTCCTCGCTCACTTTCGGAGGCGCTGCTTCGGCCTTCTTCCTCTCTTCCTCGGCCTTCTTCTTTTCTTCCTCGGTCTGCTGGGTCTGGGCCGACTGGGGGAAGGCGGGGATGGCGACGGTGAGCATGAGGACGGAGAAAAGGGATCGCGCCACGAGGTTCTTCATTCGGGCCCTCCGTTCAGGTGGAACTAATCAGTTGTCCGGTGACCGCGATTCTCCGCCAAGCGGACGGGACCGGTCAAGGAACATGGGACGAGTGCTACGCTTCGCCCACAGCTTGCGCAGATTCAAACAGTTCGTGGCCACGCCGGAGCGCCGCCTGCTGCTCATTGCGCTGGCGGCGCGGCTGATCCCGGCTGCGCTTATCTACGGCACGGACGACGTCCAGGCGTGGGAGACGTGGGGGCGGATGCTCGCCGGCGGCGGCAATCCGTACGCGTCGAAGTACCTCATCGCCTGGCCGCCGCTGTGGCTGCCGGTCGTCTGGCTCTCCTTCGTGACCGCGGACGCGACCGGCATCCCGTTCTACTTCATCGCCAAGCTGTTCCCCATCGCGGCGGACATCATCCTGATGTTCCTCCTCTATGCGGAAGCAGGCTACGGGACGGCGCTCGCGTATGCCGTGAACCCCGTCTCGATCTACACCAGCTCGATCCACGGCAACTTCGACCCGATCCCGGCGCTCTGCCTCACTGCCGCCGTCGTGCGCATGCGCGGCAAAGGCGTGTGGCTCGGCATCGGTGCGGCGTTCAAGACCTGGCCGCTGCTGATGCTCGCCGCGGTCATCGCGCCGCTGAAGACATTGCGGATGCGAGCGCGCGTGGCGCTGACCGCGATCGGCATCTTCTTCGGCGCCCTGCTGCTCGCACTGCCGTTCGGTTCCGGCGCCGTCATCGAGGTGCTGAAGTACCGCGGCGGCATCCACTGGTGGGGCATCAGCTCGATCTCATTCCTGTTCGGCGGCCGGCTGCCGGCGAGCATCTTCCTCTGGACGTTCTACCTCGCGATGGGCGCCGCCTCGCTGCTGCTGCTCGTCCGCCGGACGCCGGCCCTGCACGGCGCGCTCTTCATGCTGCTCACGCTTTACGTGACGGCGCCCGCGTTCGGGCTGCAATACCTGATCTGGATCGTGCCGATCGCGCTGCTGGTCGACCGCCGCCGGGCCCTCATCTATACGCTCCTGGCCACCGCGCTCATCGCGTGGGAGCTGCTGGTCAGGCCCTACACGGGTCACATCGGCGAGATGGTGCGCATCCTTCCCCATCTCGGGTATGCCCGCGCGTACGGCCATCACACCGACCAGCTCTACACCGTCATCGGGCGGCTGTTTCCGTGGGTGTTCTGCTGCTACTGGTGGATGGCAGCCGGGCGAGCTCTTCTTGCAGGATCTCGATGGTCAGGTCGATCGTCTTCCGATGCGTCCGGAAGTTCAGCGCCGCCATCCGCAGCGTGAAGCGGCCGTCGAGCATCGTGGAGGAGAGGAAGACGCGGCCGTCGCGGCGGACGGCATCGACCAGCGCCTCATTGATCTCGTTCGCCCGCTCCAGCGAAACGCCGGACGGCGCCCATCGGAACGTCACGACGGAGAGATCCGGCGTGGGGCCGACCTCGAAGCCGGCCTCGGCGATCTCGCGCCGGAAGTAGCGGGTGAGGAGCAGCTTCTCGTCGAGCGAGGCGCGGAACGGCTTCACGCCGAGGAGGAGGAGCGGGAGCCACATGCGCAGCGCGCGGAAGGGGCGGGAGAGCTCGGGCGAGACGTCGGCCGGCGAGATCTCGCCCGGCTCGCGCAGCGCGTCCTGCATGTAGGCGCCGGAGTAGCGGTGCGCCTCGGCCAGCGGCCGGACGTCGCGCACGAGGAGCATGCCCGAGCCCCACGGCACGAAGAGGCTCTTGTGCGGGTCGAGGATCACGGAGTCGGAGCGCTCGATGCCGCGCATCACCTCGCGCCCGTGCCCGGTGAGCATGAAGAAGCCGCCGTACGCGGCGTCGACGTGGAACCAGCAGCGCTCGCGCTGCGCGACGTCGGCGATGGAATCGAGCGGATCGACCGCGCCCGTGTCGGTCGTCCCCGCCGCGGCGATGATCAGCCACGGCTGCAGCCCCTCGGCGCGGTCTTGCGCAACGGCCTGCTCCAGCGCGTCGACGCGCATGCGGAAGCGCTCGTCGATGGCGATGAAGCGGAGGTGCACCTCGCCCAGGCCGGCGATGCGCAGCGCCTTCTCGATCGAGTGATGCGCCTGCGAGGTGAGATAGACGACGGACCGCGCGTAGTCGGCACCCTTCAGGCCGTGCGCGTCGCGCGCGGTGGCGATCGCCGTGAGGTTCGCGATGCTCCCGCCGGACGCGATGTTCCCGCCGGCCGCGGCCGGATAGCCGACCAGGTCGGCCGCCCAGCGGATGAGCATGTTCTCCATCCGCACGGCTCCGGGACTGGCGTAATAGAC
>DATEOX010000055.1:0-8015 GCA_035273585.1 Thermoanaerobaculia bacterium | reverse complement strand
GGCGGCGCAGTTCCGCAACGCGCTCGAGGAAGTGCGCAAGAGCGGCAACCGCAAGCTGATCGTCGACCTGCGCGGCAACGCCGGCGGCGACGTCGAGCAGGCCATCGCCGCGGCCGACGAGCTGCTGACCAGCGGCCTCATCACCTCCGTCGAAGGGCGCCGCGTCGAGCAGCGCCGTTGGCAGGCCGACCGCGAGACGGCGTACGACGGCGACCTGCAGGTGCTCACCGACAACTCCACCGCGGCCGGCGCGGAAGTGTTCGCCGCCGCCATTCACGGCAACGGCCGCGGCAAGCTCGTCGGCGTTCCGACCTACGGCAAGGCCATCGTGCAGATGTTCATCGGCCTGCCCAGCGGCGGCGGCGTGCAGATGACCGTCGGTCACTACACCACCCCCGACCTCAAGCCGATCAAGGAGCAGGGCATCCGTCCGGACGTCGTGGTCGACCTGAGCGTGGCGCCGGAGCCCGGCTCGAAGGAAGCGGGCAAGAAGCAGCCCGACGCCATCCTGGAGAAGGCCCTCTCCCTCTTCAACGACCAGCAGGCGGCGGCGACGGCGAAGAAGGCGGCGTAAGGGCGCGGTACAATCGTCGGCATGGCAGGTCGGGAGGGGAGAAAGCCGGTGCCGCGTCGCGCGAATTCGTTTCGCAGCGTCGCGGTCCTGATGCTCCTCCCCATCGCCGGCCTCGTCGTCTTTCTGGGCTACCGCTTCCTGCGCGACATCCGGCCCGCCGCCCCCACGAAGAAGGCGCTCGATGCCGCGGTCATCGCGCCGAAGCCGAAGCCGGCGCCCGCGACGACGCAGAAGCGGGCGGGCGAGATCGTCCTCATCCTCGATGACATCGGCTTCTCCCATCAGCCCCTCGGCGAGGCGATGCAGATCGATCCGAACCTCAACTTCGCGGTGATCCCCAACGGCGCGCGGGCCGGCGAATACGCGCGGCAGCTCCACGCGCGCGGCTTCGAGGTGCTCTGTCATCTTCCCATGGAGCCGATCGGCTATCCGCGCATGTCGCCCGGGCCGAACGCCGTGCTGACCTCGATGAGCGACGACGAGGTGGCGCGCATCACGCGGGAGAACGTCGGGGCCGTGCCGTTCGCGGTGGGGGTGAACAACCACATGGGCTCCCGCGCTACGGCCGACCGGCGGGTGATGACCAGCGTGTTGAGCGCGCTGCCGAAGGGGATGTACTTCATCGACTCGAAGACGACGGGCGGCTCGGTGGCCGGCTCGCTGGCGAAGGAGATGAACATCCGCACCGCGTCGCGCAACGTCTTCCTCGACGACGAGCAGAGCGAGGCGGCGGTGCGCCGCCAGCTCGCCGAACTGGCCGACGAAGCGCGCTCGCGCGGCGTCGCCGTCGGCATCGGCCATCCGTATCCGGTGACGGTCAAGGTGCTGGCCGAGGAGATCCCGAAGCTGCGCACGCGCGGCTTCCGCCTGCTGCGCGCGAGCGCGGTCGTGGAGTAGCGGTTGCTCCTCGCGCTCTTCCTCATCGACCTCGCCGCCGGCCTCTTCGTCTTCCTGCCGCTCGTCGGCCGGCGCAACGCGGGGGTGAAGTTCTACCGCATGGTGCTGATGATCTCCGCCGCGCTCGCCCTCTGCGCCGCCGGCGCGCACTTTCTCGCCCGCCGCAACGAGCTCGCCCTCGGCGACCTCGCCCCGGTCGTCCTCACCGTGCTGCTCTGGATCGCCATGCCGTACCCGAAGCGCCTGATCTACCGCGCCTCGATGCTCGCCGCCGGCCTCGCGTATGCCGGCGCCGCCGTCTTCTCCTTTGATGCGGCGATGAACCCCGCGTCATTCGCCTGGAGCATCGCCGGCGCCGTCTCCGCCATCGCCCTACTCGGCAGCGTCACGCTGGCCATGACCCTCGGCCACTGGTACCTCGTCGTGCGCGGCATGGCCATCGATCCATTGAAGCGCCTGACCATCGCCACGCTCTTCGCCGCCGCGCTGCGCCTCATCGTCGTGATCGCTGCGCTCCTCGCCGGCGCGCACGTCTACGCCGACGTCTTCTGGTGGATGCGCGCCGGCTGGGGCCTCCTCGGTCCGCTCGCGCTCTACCCGATGGTGTGGGGCACCGTGCGCATCCGCTCCACCATGGCCGCCACCGGCATCCTCTATGTGGATGTGGTGGCGGTGGTGATCGGTGAGGTGCTAGGCGGGTGGCTGGCGAGCACGACGCACTTGCCGGTGTAGGCTCGCCCCTAGTGCCCCTCCTCCGCCCCCGGCGGCGCGGCGCCGTAGACGTGGCGGTCGTGGATCACGAGATCGAACGGCTTCAGCGCCGGGTTGGAAGGGTAGCCGCGATGGACGGCCTGGCAGTCGTAGCAGACGATCACGTCCTTCACCACGCGCCAGATCACGTAGTCGAGGATCGTCACGCCGAGAAGGGACAAAAAGTACGTGAACGGCGCGAAGATCGCGCCGACCACCACCAGGGCGATGCCGGTGCGGCGGTTGAAGTCCTTTTGAAAGTACAGCTCCTCGTGGCCGCAGGCGGCGCAGCGGTCGATGATCGAGCCCGCTGGGGGAGCAACAACCGAAGAGAGGAAGCCGCAGGAGCAGGGGGACGAAGGCTCGCCCGAGAGACAGGCGAGCCGCGTCTCGCATCGCGGGCAGAGGAAGTGGACGCTACTTCGCGCGCTCGAGATAGCGGTTCTCGGACGGGTCGACAATGATCTCCTCGCCCTCCGTGACGAACGGAGGGACCTGGACCGTCACGCCGTTTTCCAGCACGGCCGGCTTGTAGGAGGCGGATGCCGTCGAGCCCTTGACCATCGGCTCGGTGGTGGCGATGCGGGCCCGGATCGTCTTCGGCAGCTCGATGCCGATCGGCTTGGTCTCGTGGAACTGCACCTGCAGCTTCACGCCCGGCGAGAGCCACGACGCGGCGTCGCCCAGGTCTTCCTCGCTGATCTCGATCTGCTCGTAGTTCTCCGTGTTCATGAAGTGGTGCGCGTGGCCGTCGGAGTAGAGGTACTCCATCTCGTGCTGCGTGATGTAGGCCGGCTCGACCTCATCCTGGGAGCGGAAGCGATGCTCGAACTGGTTGCCCGTGCGCATGTTCCGCAGCTTCGCCTGCACCATGGCCCGCAGATTCCCGGGCGTGTGGTGGCGGTACTCCATGATTTTGCAGAGATCGCCCTCGAAGAGGATGACCTGTCCTTTACGGAGATCGTTGGCCTGCATGAATCGGTGAATCCTTTCGATTAGACTGCCGTGATTCGAGTGCGGCGCATTCTAGCCGCAGATGGGAGATCCCGACACGTGAGAAAGCTGATGGTCGCGGGACTCGCAGCCGCTCTGGCGCTGGCCTGCCAGCGGGGCGGCGAACGTCAAACTGCCCCCGTCGCGAGTGATATTCCAGTGGGCGTTTACGCCGCGCTGACCGGCAGCGAGGCCGCTTTCGGACAGGCCACGCTGCAGGGCGTGCAGCTCGCCGCCGAGGAAATCAATGCGTCGGGCGGCGTGCTCGGGAAGAAGATCCGGCTGGTCATCGAGGACGATCAGGGGAGGGCGCAGGAAGCGGCCTCCGTCGTGACGAAGCTGGTCACCGGCGACAACGTCATCGCCGTCATCGGCGAGAACTCCTCGAACCAGTCGCTCGCCGCGGCGCCCATCTGCCAGGGAGCGAAGGTGCCGATGATCTCCCCCTCGTCGACGAACCCCGACGTGACGAAGAAAGGGGAGTACATCTTCCGCGTCTGCTTCACCGACCCGTATCAGGGGAAGGCGCTGGCCACATTCGTCCGCAACAACCTCAAGCTGGATACGGCGGCCATCCTGCGCGACAACAAGAACGACTACTCGGTCGGCCTCGCGCAGTTCTTCAAGGAGTCGTTCGAGCAGCTCGGCGGACGGGTGATCGAGCAGAAGGACTACAGCGGCGGCGACAACGACTTCCGCCCGCAACTCACCGCCATCCGCCAGGCCAAGCCGCAGATGGTGTTCATCCCCGGCTTCTACACGGACGTCGGGCAGATCGCCATCCAGGCCCGCGACCTCGGCATCACCCAGCCGCTGGTCGGCGGCGACGGCTGGGACTCGCCGACGGTCATCGAGATCGGCGGCAAGGCGGTCGACGGCTGCTACTTCTCCGATCACTACTTCGTCGGCGAGCCGCGTCCCGCGGTGCAGAAGTTCGTGGCCGAGATCCGCCGCCGCAGCGGCAAGAACCCCGACGCCAACTCCGCCCTCGGCTACGACGCGCTGCGCATCTTCGCCGACGCCGCCACGCGCGCCGGCTCGCTCGACCGCACGGCCATCCGCGACCAGATCGCCGCCACGAAGGACTTCCAGGGCGTCTCGGGCGTGATCACCATGGGCTCCACCCGCGATCCGATCAAGCCGGTGGCGATGATCAGGATCGCGGGCGGGAAGACCGAGTTCGCCGGCTGGATCCAGCCATAGGAAAGCGGGCGTCCCGCCCGCCAGCCGCTGGGCGTCCCGCCCGGCGGAACGAACCGCGGCACGAGACGTGCCGCGGCTAGCGGGCGGGACGGCCGCGCGCCATCCAGGTGATCGCGCCGCCGGCCAGGACGACCAGCGCGGCGAGCACGGCCGGCAGATGCCAGGTGATTCGCAGTTGCGAGCGCAGCCAGCTCATGCTTGTGAGACGACGCGGCGCGAAAAGGTGTTTCCGGAGTATTATTCGCCATGCGCAATGCTCCTCGATACGGGGTCGAGATGTGCGAGAGCTGTCTCTCCTGCCCCTGGCGCGGCGACAGCTTCTTCTGCCAGTTCGATCCGCATACCCTCAAGGCCTTCGACGCCATCACCTTCACGAACGTCTATCCGGAGGGCAACCTCCTCTACGCCGAAGGGGAGGCCCCGCGCGGGCTCTTCATCCTCTGTTATGGCTCCGCGAAGCTGACCATCTCCTCCGGCGGAGGGAAGAAACTGATCACCCGCCGCGTGCAGCCGGGCGATCCGCTCGGCCTGACCAGCGTCCTCTCCGGCAACCCGTACAAGGCCACGGCCGAGACCGTGACCCCCTCCCAGCTCAAGTTCATCAAGCGGGAGGACTTCCTCCGCTTCATGGCCGAGCATCGGGACATCTCTTTCAACATCGCCCGGCAGCTCATCGAAGAGTGCGAGTCGGACGCGGATCAGATCCGCGCCCTCGGCCTGGCCAACTCGGCCACCGAGAAGCTCGCCTATCTCCTTTTGTCGCTGTGCGAGCAGCAGGGGAGCCCGTCCGCGAGCGGTACGCGGGTCCCGGTGGCGATGACTCACGAGGAGATCTCGCAGATGATCGGCACCTCGCGGGAGACCGTCTCCCGGCTGCTCAAGTCCTTCAAAGAGAAGAAGATCATCACGGTGCGCGGCTCGTCGATGACGGTCCACCGCAAGGACGAGCTGGAAGACCTGATCCTGATGTAACCCACCACCGTGTGACGGCCGTCACACGATCCCCCCACACCTGCCCGTCCGCCGGGTCCAAGCGTCCTTTCCCCATTTCCTCTCTGCGCCGACATTGAGCGCAACAACAGCGGCATGTCGCCGCGAGAGGGAGCAGGAGGAAGCCATGAAGACCCGTAATGTGACCATGATCGTTTTGACCGCCCTGACGCTGGTTCTGTCGGCGCTCACGGTGAAGGCGTCCGAGCCGTCGATGAACAACCCTTACACGATCCTCGGCGTGCGGCTGCGCGGCGAGCTGCTCGAGCATCCGGCGGACGGCTCGTCGCCCGTCTCGCTGGGCATGACCGAGTTCCAGGAGATCATCCCCTGCCGGTTCATCAGCACCGTCGAGGGCGATCACTATCCGTCGCAGTGGGGCGGCCCGGCCTTCTCGCCGAACGAGAGCCGGACGTATCACCCGAGCGGCGTGATGGTCTCCGGCAACTGGACCAACCCCTGCTCCGAGCAGGTCCCGGCCGAGGCCGTGGCCGTCGCGGCGCGCATCTATGCCGACTCGACGTACGGCAACGGCATCATCTGGCTGACCCCCGGCGTCACGGGCCCCTACGACAAGCTGTCCAAGGTGGCCATGCGCGACAACGAACGGACCATGGCCGAGGCGACCATCGTGCTGCGCGACTACGCCTTCACCGTGACCTCCCAGACCGCCGGCGCTCACATGCGCGTCGACATCATCGGCTTCTTCATCCGCGATCCTTGGGGCCGCGGCGAGAAGGGCGACAAGGGCGACACCGGCTACCAGGGCGAGAAGGGCGAGAAAGGCGACACCGGCGCGCAGGGCCTCCAGGGTTACCAGGGCGAGAAGGGTGAGAGGGGTGAGAAGGGTGAGAAGGGCGAGACCGGCGCGCAAGGACTCAAGGGCGACAAGGGCGACACGGGCGCGCAGGGCCTCAAGGGCGACAAGGGCGACGACGGTGCGCAGGGCGCCAAGGGTGACAAGGGCGATCGTGGCGAGACCGGCGCGAAGGGCGACAAGGGTGACAAGGGCGAGCGCGGCGAGCAGGGTCTCCAGGGTGCGCAGGGCGCGAAGGGCGACAAGGGTGACCGTGGCGAGACCGGCGCGCAGGGAGCGCAGGGCCTCAAGGGCGAGAAGGGCGCGACGGGCGACCGCGGAGCGCAGGGTGAGAAGGGTGCGACGGGCGCGCAGGGTCCGATGGGTCTGCCGGGTCCGGCCGGCAAGGACGGCAAGGACGGCACGAACGCCGGCGGCATCACCATGGCCTCCGGCTCGGCGACCTTCCCGCCTCCGGGCAGCATCACGATCTACAACGGCGCGGCCAAGGCCAACAGCGTGATCATGCTGGTCTACAAGGACGTCTCGAATGGCAACGCGCTGGCGGTGGTCTCGCAGGCGAGCGGCGTCTTCACCTGCTCCGGCAGCCCGAACAAGCCGTTCCGTTACGTGATCCTCAACTACCCCGAATAGCCTTCAGCAAGCATCGGGGGTCCGAGGGATGAGGGGCGCCGGGAGACCGGCGCCCCTCGTCGCGTATACTCATCTTCATCATGAACCTCCGCAGACTGATCCTCCTCGCCGCGGCCGCCGCCCTCGCCCTGCCGCTCGTCGCCACCGCCGCCCCGATGAAGGCCGGCAAGTGGCAGCTCACCATGACCATGGACATGCCCGGCATGCCCATGAAGTTCCCCCCCGTCGTCACCAGCAGTTGCGTGACCAAGGAAGAGGCGGAGAACCCCCAGCCGCCGAAGCAGGCCAAGGACGCCGGCTGCACGTTCGGCGACTACAACCGCGACGGGAACACCATCACCTGGACCGTCAGTTGCCCCAAGCAGAACATGACCGGCAGCGGCAAGATCGTCTTCACCGCCGACACGTACGACGGCGCGATGAAGATGAAGATCGGCGAGCAGGAGATGTCGGCCAAATACGCGGGCAAGCGCCTCGGCGACTGCGAATAGCCTCACGCCGCTCCTCGCATGCGAGTCGTCCTCGCTCTCTGCGGCATGCTCTTCCTGAGCAGCGCGTCATCGTCCGACATCGATCCGCTCGCCGCGCGCGGCATCCGCGTCACGACCGGCGCCGCGGCGGGATATGTCGATGACGCGGTGTGCGCCGGCTGCCACGCGGAGATCGCCCGCTCCTATCGCGAGGTGGGCATGGCTCGCTCGTTCTCCAGGCCGCGGCGGGCCACCACGATCGAGGACCTCGGCAAGCCGTTCGTCCACGCGCGGTCGCATCAGGTCTTCGAGATGGTCTGGCGCGATGACCGCCTCCTCTTCCGCCGCTACCAGCGCGACGCGAACGGCAAGCCGGGCAATGTCCTGGAGCAGCCGGTGGACTGGATCCTCGGCTCCGGCGACCACGCGAGGGTCTATCTCTACCAGACGCCGGAAGGGGAGCTCTACCAGTTGCCCGTCGCCTGGTACGGACAGACGAAGTCGTGGGGGATGGCGCCCGGTTACGACCGCCCCGATCACGACGGCGTCTCGCGCCGGGTACGGCACGAGTGCATGTTCTGCCACAATGCCTATCCGGAGATCGCGGAGACGCGCGACGGCTACTGGCGCTCGCAGGCCTTCCCTCGCCAACTGCCGGAGGGCACCGGCTGCCAGCGCTGCCACGGAC
>DATEOX010000054.1:0-5554 GCA_035273585.1 Thermoanaerobaculia bacterium | reverse complement strand
TAGGAGTCGTAGGTGAACGTCTGCCCGTTCGGTCCGGCCGGCGTGTACGCGGTCGACTGCGCGAGGCGGCCGAAGGCGTCGTAGCGATACGTATCCGTGTTGCCGTCGCTGTTCGGGCCGATGGAGATGATGTTGCCGGCGACATCGTACGAATAGGCGCCGGTGGTCCAGGAGACGTTCGCCGCCTGCGGCTTCGCGGTCAGGGGTGGCGCCTGCGCCGCCGCGGAGAGGGCGCAGGCCAGAGCGGCAGAGACGATGAGCGCGCGCATCACGGCACCGTCACCGTGGCAGTCTGGCTGAAGCAGGTCACGCCCGTGAAAGAATTGGTGGTCGAGACGCGCAGCCAGTACTTCGTCGAGCCGGCCGGGCAGACCGACACGGGCGACGCGGTGCCGACCGGGCTGGTGATGTCGCCCACCTCACCACGGTACCAGGCGTACGTCTCCGCGCCGTACTCCGTGACGGCGGTCAGCGTCCGGCAACTTCCCGAGCCGCTGACGCTGATGCTCACCGACATGCCGTCGCAGAGGTCGATGGACGCCGTGGCGCTGTTGACCGAGGCCGTGCCGCTCTTCACCTCCACGTACGCGCCGACCGGCACCCAGACCGGGTTGAACGTGTAGTACGGCGAGTCGGTGCCGCCGGAGAGCGGCGCGCCGTCCGGCATGTGCCAGACGTAGTGCAGGTCGGCGCCGGTGGCCACGATCTTCAGCGGTGCCGCGTCGCCGGAGCGGACGGAGAAGTTGGAGAGATTGGTCGTGATGTTCGGCTGCACGCTGATCCAGGCCGCGGCGCTGTCCGCCGGATTGCCGCAGGAGCCGCTCACGCGCACCCAGAAGCGCGTGCTCTGCGTGACCGTACCGGTCAGGCTGGAGCCGGTCGCGCCGCTGATCGGCTGCGAGGTGTCGCCCGACGCCCCGCTGTACCACTGGTAGGTGAGGCCCGTGCCGTTCGCCGTCACGGTGAGCGTCCGCGAGCCGCCGTTCGGGGCGAGCGGCGTCGCGTTGTCCGGCCCCATCGAGATGAACGGCGCAGTGCAGAGCGTCACCGCCATCACCGAGCTATCCGTTGTCCGTCCGCACGAGCCGGTCGCGCGCACCCAGTAGGAGGCGTTCGTGGTCGTGGAGAAATGCAGCGTCGAGGTCGTCTCGCCGCTCACCGCCACCGCGCCTGCGCCGGTGCCGCGGTACCACTGATACGTAACCCCCGGCGTGTCGGCCAGCGCATCGACGGTGTACTGCACGTTCGACAGCACCAGCTTCGTCGCCGGCGGCTGCTGGGTGAACGTCGGCACGCAGACGTTGACCGTCGTGTTGGTCGTGGTCGTGACGCACGTGCCGGTGGTGATGGTGGCGTAGTAGTCGGTCGTCGCCGAGGGAGAGACGCTCACGGAGTTGAGGCCGTTCGGCCCCTGGATCAGCACTGGCGAGCCGCCCGGCACGACGCGGTACCAGCGGTAGACGTTGGAGCCGGGGTTCGCCGCCGTGGTGAGGGTCGTCGACTGGTTGACGGCCGTGTAGGCGGTGGCCGGGCCGGGGATCGTCTGCGGATAGGGGCAGATCGAGACGGTAGCCGTGGCGCTGTTGGCCGGCGTGCAGGTGCCGGAGGTGACGCGCACCCAGTAGTTGTGCGGCGTGGAGAGATTCGGCGTGGTGTAGCTCGTCCCTGTCGCACCGTTGATCAGCCCCGCGGTGATGGGCGAGTCGCCCTCGAACCACTGGTAGCTGAGCGGCATGTTCGAGGTCGCCTGGGCCGTCACGGTGAGGACGGCGGCCTGCTGGTCGAACACCGAGGTGCTCTGCGGTGGGACCGTGATGTTCGGCGTGTCGCAGACCTGGATCGTCACCGCCGCGCTGTTCACCGGCGTGCCGCACTGGCCCGAGACGCGGGCCCAGTACGTCGTCGTGTCCTGCGGCGAGACGCTCTTGACCGCGACGTTCCCGCCGGACACCGGCGCGCTCGTGTCGCCCGGCTGGCCGGCGTACCACTGGTAGGTCAGGTTCGTGCCGGTGGCGTTGACCGACAGCGTCGTGGAGCCGCCGCGGACGATCTGCGGCTGGAAGGCGGCGGCGAGGCCGACCGCCGGCACCTTGCATACCGTGACCATCACCGCGTCGCTGTCGACGAAGCCGCACTGGCCGGTGACGCGCACCCAATAGCTGGTGTCGACCGTCGGCGCGGCAAGGAAGTGATTCGTAGCGCCGTTCGGCGCGAGCGTGCCGGTGTTGCCGGACGCGCCGACGTACCACTGGTAGGTCAGCCCCGGCGTATTCGCCGTGACGTCGAGGTACATGCTGCCGCCGTTCGGATTGATCATCCCGCCGGCCGGGGGGACGGTGATGCTCGGCTTGCAGACGCGCACGAAGAACGTCGGGCTGTGCGAGACGCAGCCGTCCACGTGGGTCAGCTTCGCCCAGTACTTCGTCACCGCATCGGAGCCCGGATCGGCGGTCGTGAGCTCGTAGAAGTTGTCGTTGCTCGTCTTGAGCGCCGGGCCGGGGGAGCCGGTGACCGACCACTCGCCGGCGTACCAGGTGTAGGTCACGTCGGGGTTGGAGAGGTCGTTCTGGCCGATGCGGAGGTGCACCGTCTGGCCGATGCGTGCCGTCTGGTCGCCGCCGTTGCCGGCCAGCTCCGGGAGGGTGCACATCGAGACCGTCACCGGCGCGCTGTCGATCGGGCAGGCGCCCGCCGTGGCCCGCACGATGTACTGCGTCTCGGCCGTCAGCACCGGCGTGGTGAGCGTCACCTCCTGGCCGCTGCTGGCCGTGACCGGCGAGCCGATGGGGTTGAACTGCGCCGGCTCGATGAGCTGATAGGTGATCGGCGTTTGCTTCGACTCCATGGCCGTGGCCTTGATGCCGGCCGTGGCGCCGCCGAAGATCCGCACGTTGGCCGGCTGCACGAGCGACGGCGTCACGCAGACGTACACCGTGATCGGCGTGCTGACGAAGCGGTTGCCGCAGGCGTCGGTGACCTCGAGCACGTAGCTCGTCGTGTCGGCCGGATAGACCCACACGCCGGGGCTCGTCCCCACTTCCGGGCCGCTCGCGCTGGTGCCGGAGTGCCACTTCCAGGTGAGGCCCGTGCCGTTGCCGATCCCCTCCAGGAGGAACGGCTGGCCGGCGACGATCGAGCCGCCGGTGGGCTGGACGATGTTGAGCGGCGCGCAGGCGCCGACCAGCACCGGCACGTCGACGACCGTGCACTGGGCGTTGCTGAGGCGCACCCAGTAGATCGTCGCGACGGAGGGATTCACGACCAGCGTGGCGCCGCTGCCGGCGGGATGCGCCGTGTCGCCCGGCTGCCCTTCGTACCAGGTGTAGCCGAGCGTGCCGCCCGTCGACGTCGCCACGACGGAGAGCTGGCGGTTACCGGCCACGACATCCAGCCGCGCATGCTGCGTGATGCTGATGCTGGAGCAGGTAGCCACGCGGACCGTGGCCAGCGCGCTCTCCACGGCAAAGTCGGAGTTGCAGCTCGAGCGGAGCTTCACGTAGTAGGTCTTCGTCACCGACGGCGCCAGGAACTGCCGGCCGGTGTGGACCAGGCCGCCGCCCACCTCCCACCACTCCGGCGTCTGCGCGCCGGTGGCGTCGATGCTCAGCAGCGGCTGCTCCCCCGCCGCCACGTCCACGGACTTCGGCTGCGTGGCGATGGAAGGCGGGAAGCAGATGCCGTTCGAGCCGGTGCGCGGGTCGTAGCCGACCGCCACCGTCTCGGTATCGCGATGCGCGGCGCCGCATTCATCGGTGACGCGGCACCAGTAGGTCTGCATCGTCGAGTCGACGGTCAGCTTGTTCGCCGCCGCGCCGTCGATCCTGCGGTGCGTGTCGCCGCTCTCGCCGATGTACCACTGGTACGTGACGCGCGGCCAGTCGCAGGCGACGGTGAAGGTCGCATGCCCCGCCGCGGCCACGACCACCGACTGCGGGTTGATCGAGACCTCCGGCAGCGGGCAGGTGCCCCACTGCACGACCGTCCCCTTCTTCGTGTACGAGATCTGGCTGCAGTCGGTGCGGGTGACCACGCACCAGTAGCGCTGGTACGGCTGGTTGATGAAGGCCATGACCTGCGACTTGTAGCGGTTCGTCCCGGGCTGGATGGTGTGCCGCGTCGCCGCGAACGCCACGCCGTTGCCGCTGCCGTAGTACCAGGTGAACACCACTTCCCGCCCCGGCGTCCCGAGATACGTCGCCTCGGCCTCGGCCGTGAGCTGCACCGGCGGGGTGTTCTGGTAGACCCAGATCGTCCCCGGCGACTGCGTCACCTTGATGCAGTCCACCACCGTGAAATCGATCGGAAGGCTCTCGTCGCCTCCCTGGCAGCCGGTGACCGGCGTGTTGGCCTGCCACTTCACCTTGTACGTGTGCTTGGTGACCGCCGAGAAGGTGCGGGTCAGCGTGTCGCTCTCCTCCCCTTCCAGCAGGTCCTCTTCGAGCTGGCCGCTGCTGTTGGTCACGAGCTCGTACCACTGATAGGTGACGTTCTCGCCCTTGACGGCGATGAACGTCGAGAGCGTGACGGGCTGGCCGGCGACGAGGAGGCCGGTCTGCGACGCCGGCGGGATGGCCACCGTCGGCGGCTGGCAGAAGCGGACTTTCGTCGTGTTGCTGGCCGTCGCGCAGGAGCCGTCCGTCGAGGAGACGCGGACCCGGAAGCCGGTGGTCTCGCTGAGCGTCTGGTTCGCCAGCGTGCTCGTGCCGTTCGGCTGCACGATCGCGTCGGACGGTCCCTCGACGGTGTACGTCACCTTGTGCCACTCGTACTTGAGGGCGAGGTTCGCCGGCGCGTCGACCGCGACGGTGAGCTGCACCGGCGTGTTCGCCGCCACCACCGCGGCGGAGGCGACCACGTCGTGCACCACGATCTGGTCGCAGGTCTTGACCGTGACGGTGGCCACGCCGCTGTCCGTCCAGCAGCCGTCGGCGTAGACCCGCACGCGGTAGGAGGTGGTCTGGGTGATGCCGACCACCTTATACTTGTTGGAGGTCGTGATCGTCGCCAGGAGCGCGCCGGTGCCGGCGTTGTACCACTCGTACTTCGTGGCCGTGATCCCCGCCGACAGGGCGGGAGCGGTCAGCTCCGGCGAGTCGCCGGAGAGCACCGTTGCGCTGGCCGGCAGCGCGCCGGTGAGCTGCGGACCGGTGCAATAGCCGCCGACCGTGATCTTCCCCGGGCGGGCCATGCCGCTCTCCAGGTCCACCGTGTCGGTGACGGCATTGCCGCCCGCCGCATCGACATGCGTGAGCGTGTGCTGCATCCCGTTCGGGTAGTAGCTGATGTACTGATTCGGGGCGCTGCTGGTGAACGTGCCGACCTGGCGCAGGAAGCCGTTCTGCCAGGTCAGCGGCGTGCGGCGGTCGCCCGCCGTCACCCCTTCGCAGCCGCTGCAGACGGGGAAGAGGACGTCCTTCGGCAGGCCGAGGTCGTTGTACTCGAAGCCCTGGGTGAAGGACGGACCGTTGTCCATCGACGTCGTCTTGGAGCTGATCCGGCCGTTGCCGTCGTAGCCGTAGCTCGTCGTGACGACGCGGTTGCCGCCGAGGGCGTT
>DATEOX010000053.1:0-13542 GCA_035273585.1 Thermoanaerobaculia bacterium | reverse complement strand
GCGGAGGAGCTGGAGCGGATGCGCGATGTGGTCCGCCGCGCGATGGACGACGGCGCGTTCGGCGTCGCCTCGGCGCTCATCTACGCGCCGGGCGCGTACGCCACGACTTCCGAGCTGGTCGAGCTGTCGAAGGTCGCCGGGCAGCGGGGCGGCATCTACATCTCCCACATGCGCAGCGAGGGGAACAAGCTGGTGGAGTCTGTCGACGAACTGATCTCCATCGCGCGCGACGCCGGCCTGCCGGCGGAGATCTACCACCTCAAGGCCGCGGGCGCCGCGAACTGGCCGAAGATGGACGAGGCCATCGCGCACGTGGTGGCTGCGCGCGCGCAGGGGCTGCGCATCACGGCCGACATGTACACCTACACCGCCGGCGCGACCGGCCTCGACGCGGCGATGCCGCCGTGGGTGCAGGCCGGCGGCTACGAACAGTGGCGCGTGCGGCTGCAGGACCCCGCGACGCGCGCGCGGGTGATCGCCGAGATGCGCACCCCATCATCATCCTGGGAAAACCTGATGCTGCTCACCGGCTCGCCCGAGCGCGTGGTGACGGTCGGCTTCAAGTCGGAGAAGCTCAAGCCGCTGACGGGCAAGACGCTGGCCGAGATCGCCGCGCTGCGCGGCGTCTCGCCCGAGGACGCGGCGATCGACCTGGTGATCGAGGATGGCAGCCGCATCGAGACGATCTACTTCCTCATGTCCGAGGACAACGTGCGCAAGCAGATCAAGCTGCCGTGGGTCTCGTTCGGCTCCGACGCCGCCGCGCCGGCGGCCGAGGGGGTGTTCCTCCGCTCGAGCGCCCACCCCCGCACGTACGGCAACTTCGCCCGCCTCCTCGGCCGCTACGTGCGCGACGAGCAGCTCATCCCGCTGACGGAGGCCATCCGCCGCATGACGTCGCTGCCCGCCTCCAACCTGCACATCGTCGACCGCGGCTTCCTCGCCGCGGGCAACTTCGCGGACATCGTGATCTTCGACCCCGCCACGATCGCCGACCACGCCACGTTCCCCGCCCCACACCAATACGCGACGGGCGTCGCACACGTGTTCGTGAACGGCACGCAGGTGGTGCGGGAGGGGGCGCACACGGGGGCGAAGCCGGGGCGGGTGGTGGTCCGCCTGTCATCCTGAGGCGCGAAGACGCCGAAGGATCCGCACCTTCAGGCGCCGCGCAAGATCGGTGCGGATCCTTCGCCGTCTTCGCGGCTCAGGATGACACCAAGCGCTCGCCACGATCGAGCCCGAGAAAGATTTCTTCGGCGGCGGCGAGCAGCTCGTCTTCGGTGATCACGACGCTGCCCGCAGCTCGCTGATCCGGCTGCGCAACTGCTCCGTCACGGCCAGGCCGCGCAGCAGCGACGCGGTCTTCTCGAACTCGGCGACCATCGTGTCGACGGCGCGGGGGCCTTCGCCGCTCATGATGCGGTCGAGGGCGTGGAGGAAGTGTTTCTCGATCGTCTTGTGGGCGGAGTCGCCGATGTACTCCTCGGCCACATCGCGGATGCGGGAGGCGAGGTCGACTAGCTCGCCGCTCTGTTCATCTCCGGCATCAATTTTTTTTTTTAGCTGGACCAGCTCGCCGGTGATCATCCCGTAGAGGATCTTGGCCACGTCGAACGACGAGACGTTCAGGGTCCGGCCGATGTCGGCGATGGAGCGCTGGCCGTTGATGCGGGTGATGAGCATCCACTCCTGGGGGTTGAGCGTGATCTGCTCGTGGCGGTTCTCGCGCATCATCAGCTCGGGCACGTAGTCCACCGACGGGATCTTCTTCGACAGCACGCGCCACTCGTCGAGGCGGCGGGCGGCTTCCATCAGGAGGTTCGTGTTCGACTTCGTGATGGTCTGCCGGTCGGGCTCCTCGTTCGGGCTGAACTGGAACTCGCCCTGGTTCCAGATGGCCAGGGAGTAGATGGCCTCCTCCCCCACGAGATCGCCGACCGTGGCGTGCACCATCTGCCCGTTTTTCAGGAAGATGAAGCCGCGGTCGTGTTCCCTGGAGAGCGTGAACTTCCCCGTCTTCCCGGAAACACTCACGAGTTGGATGATGTCGGGGAGAGGCAGCTCTTTGAGAGATCCCTGAAATGCCATGGAATTCGGCGAAGCGTAACCCAGCGCTCACAACGCGTCAAGCCGAGCCGAGCGGCTCGCCACGCGCTGTTCGATCGCGCTCAAAACCCACAATCCAAAGGCGAAACCGGCGATCGAACCGGTCGTGATGCGCAGCCCGTTGGTGCTCTCCCGCAGCCGCAGCGCCTGCGTCGTTCCGTCGATGGCCAGCGGCACGACGGCGATCCAGGCGGCTACCCGCAACAGCCGCTCCTCGATCATCGGCAGGATGGCGAACGCGACGAGACCGACGAAAAACGATGCGTACAGCGCCACGCAACGGGCGCAGATCGGCATCGGGACGCCCCACAGCAGGAGGCAGCGCGACTCGATGCCGTGACACGCCACGCGGAACGCGAGCCGCAGCCAGCGCGGCGCGCCCTGCGCGATGAGCCACGTGCACAGTGTCGCCGTGCCGAGCATGAAGAGCGGGATGCCGGCGAAGACCGAGCCGGCGATCTTCGTCTCGCGGCTCATTTCACCCGGGACAGCCGGTACACCGTGGCGTAGGAGTACGTCGTGATCACCATGGCCCAGAAGGCGGTGAAGATCACCCCGATGCAGCAGAGGATGAAGCCGACGCCGCCGGCCATCCGGGCGATCAGGTAGACGACGAACGCGAGGAGGTAATTGGCGAAGTTCGCCTTGATGAAGTTCCAGATGCGGCTGAACTCGAAGGCCGCGCTGAAGCGGCGGTCGACGACGGCGAAGAGCAGCGCGCCCGGCATCCAGAGGCTGAGGGCGAGGCTGAGCGGCACCGTCAGGCACCAGATCAGCGACATGAAGCCGCCGCTCAAGGTCTGCATGAGCTCGTTCTCCCCCGCCGCCGCGGCCATCACGATGGCCGGCACGAAGAAGAAGCCGAAGATGGCGATGATGGGCAGCATGTAGACGAGCCCGACCGCGAAGAGCATCGCCCCTTCCGAAAAGTACGTGCCGAGGTCATCCCATTCGGGAAGCGGCCGGGGATCGCCGGCGATCACATTGCGCGCGAGGCGCGCGCAGTAGCCGAGAATGAAGAAGGTGCCGATGATGAAGAAGGCGGCGAGATAGAAGAGCCCGCCGATGGCGACCTTGGAGAGCCAGCGCGGGTCTTCGAAGACGAAGGCGAAGGGGCGGACGAAATCGAAGACGGGAGGCTGTGGCGGCGGCGGTTGCGACGGAGGCGGAACAGGCGGCGGCGGGACGTTGCCGATCTCTGACACGGTCGCGCAAGTGTATCGAAACTTGGAAGAAAAGACTGCCGTCTCACCTTGTACGGCACGGCGTGGAAGAGCATCTCGAACTGATCGTTGAAGCGAAGCCGCGCGGGTGGTTCGGCGCGTCGGGCGCGATCGTCCTTTCGCTCGTCCTCCACGTTTTCATCGCGGTCTGGATCGCGCGCAACTACCATCCGGTCACCGCCGACGCCGAGCCGACGCAGATCCTCCACTACGTCGAGCTGATGCGCCAGGCGCCGAGGGAGCTCACCGAGGCGCCGGGGCAGAAGGTGGAGAAGGCGCCGATGAATGCGCCGTTCTCGGATGCGAACCGCCGCGCCAGCAGCCCCACGCCGACCGGCGACCGCCCCACCACCCGCCCGGGCGACGACACGGGGCTCTTCACCCCGCCGATGCCGTCCGGCGACGGCCGCCGTCCCGAGCAGGCGCGGCCGGAGATCAACCAGCCGCGCGTCGATCCGGCGCAGACGAGCGCCGCGGCCGTTCCCGAGACAGCCCCGCCCCAGCCCAACGGCCAGTCGCAGCTCATCTACCGGCCGCAGGAGCCGCAAAAGCCGGTGCAGGCGAACGCCGGCGCGGTCGACTGGCGCAACGCCATCCGCAGCGTCGGCAGCGCGTCGAGCTCCGGCAGCGGGCCGGAGGGGATGGACCTGAACCGGGCGGGCGGCGGGGAGAAGGGCTTCGCCGAGAGCGGGCCGCTCTCCTTCGAGACGCAGTGGTACGACTGGGGCGAATACGCGCAGTCGATGGTCAGCCGCATCCGGGTGAACTGGTACGGGCAGATGCCGCCGCTCATCCGCACCGGGATGAAGGGCGTGGTCACCATCCGCTTCACCATCCAGCGCAGCGGCCGGATCACGAACGTCGAGATGCTGAACAGCTCGGGCGTGCCGCCGTATGACTTCGCGGCGCGCAAGGCCATCGAGCTGTCGTCGCCGCTCAACCCGCTGCCGAAGGACTTTCCGAACGAGAGCGAGCGGGTGACGTGCATGTTCTATTACAACCAGGAAGTGCCGAACCGCTAGCCGGCACGGCCGGCTGCGTTGGCTGGCCAAGCCTCGGCGCCCAAAGATTCTGCCGCGCGGACTCAGCGCAGCACGCTTTGGCTCGCGGCGCCGGCCAAGTGACCCGGTTCAGCCGCGCGCCCGGCGCAACAGAAACGCGCCCGCGCCGAGGAGCACGAGCAGCAACACCCCTCCGGGCAGCACCAGGCCCGCGCCCAGGATCGGGTTGCGCACCGTGACGCGGAACGTCTGCTCCGGACTCTCGATGGTCAGCAGCCGGCTCCGCGTCCGCACCTTCACCCGCAGCGTGTAATCGCCCGGAACCGCATCCGCCGCGGCGGCCACGCGCATCGTCGCGGTGACCGGCTGGCGCGGACGGACCAGCCGCACCGGCACGGGCTGGAAATCGACCGACAGGCCGAGAGGCGCCGTGGTATCGAAGACGACGTCCTGCGCATCCGCCCCGCCGCCGTTCTCGATCGTGATCGGAACCGCGACGCTCTCCCGCGGCTCGAGGTCGACGAGAAGGTTGGCCGTCGTCAGCGCGAGCTTCGGCGCCGCGCGCGGCTGCAGTTGGAGGTCGGCGGATCCGACGACGGCGCCGCTGGCGGAGAGACCCGCCACCCGGTTCCTGTTTCCGACGCCGGCGACGCCATCGGTCGTCGCCGGCGGGGAGGGATTGGGGTCGTTCAGGAACACGTCAGCGGGAAGAGGGGGTGCAATCGGCGTGGAGGGCCACGGAGAGCGCTCCGTTGGGGAATCCTTCGAACAGCAGGCAGCGCGAGACGCCGCCGGAGGTCGAGTCGCCGCCGAGAGGCACCGGGAAGGTGTCGTCATGCTTGATGGTCTTTGGCTTCCCGTCCGGACCAGTGGTCGTCCGCTCGACGGAAACATGGAATCTCACCGCGGCCAGGCGGTCAGGCACGAGGGCCAGCGGCCGGTTGAAGCGAACCGTGAACGCGCGCGCCGGAACCTCGCCGGAGGCCGGGACCACGAAGTCCACCGCGGGAACCGGCTTGCCGGACTCGCGGTACTCGACCATGTCCTCTTCGAACACCCTCGAGCCGTCGGAGCGCTTCGGCATTTTCCCTTTCGACAAGTCGATGATCGTGTATTCAATCCTGACGGAGACCTTAAAGCGGTCGCCGGGAGGGAGATGATGTCCGGCAATGCGCAGCGAAGCAGTGTCGGGCGCGGTTGCAGCGGCCGTGGAGAATGCGGCAACCAAGGAGAGAGATAGACTGATGATGGCAGTGCGCATGGGGTTTCTCGGGGCCTAATCACGCCGCATAGCACAGCACGTACTCGCAGAGATAGTGGCAGGTCCTCGTACCGTCAGGATTGTCAGTGTAGCCGTTGTAATAGCAGTTTCTCGAACGGCCATTGACGCAGTCGAAGATCAGCATCTGGGTGCAGCCACCGGTGGTACCGGGGCTCATGAACGGATCATCAGTGAGAGGCTCGCCCCCGGCATCGAGAATGCGGCCTGGGAAACCACTAGCATGAGCAGAGTGATGACGGCCCAAAGCACGCGACGGCTCATGTTGGACTCCTCCCTGACGGTGGGGATTGACTTACCGAAATTATACACCGATTTCGGTGTGTCCATCCGGAGGCCCGGTTGACCCCCACCACCGTCACCATCCGCCGCCCGGTGACGTTTCTCCTGCTGCTGCTCGTCACGGCGGCGATCATCGCCCTCACGGTGTGGATGACCGGGCGCAGCTACGCGAAGGTCGATCCGATCCCGTTCGAGGAGATCCGGCACCTGGCGCGCATCCTGCGCGGGCGGCAGATCTCGACCCAGCTTCTGGCCGTCATCGTCGTGCCGATGATCGCCAACGTGCTGCTCTTCGTCCCCTGGGGCTTCCTGATGTTCATCAGCCTCTACACCGAGCCGCGCCCCACCGTGCAGACCTACGTCCTGACCATCCTCCTCGGCTTCTCCCTGACCGTGGCCATCGAGGGATGGCAGTACTTTCTCCCCTCCCGCGTGGCGGACGTGAATGACGTGATCTGGAACACCGCCGGCACGGTCGCCGGCGCGATCCTCGGGCACATGCGGCTCCGGGTGCGGTTCGAGTTCGAGTGAGATCGACGCCCGCGCTCCCGGCGCCCTGACGTTTATACTGCGCCGATCGTCGCATGCTGTCCGAAGTCCGGTCGCTCGAGCCGCAGTTGAAGCAGATCCTGTACGGCTGCGTGGAGCACGTGCAGGCGACGAAGGCCGCGCTCTACCTCTCCGCCTCGCCCGACCTGAACGAGAAGACCTTCGAGCTCGTCACCTGGTACCAGTTCAACGATCCGACGCGGAAGCTCGTGCGCGGCAGCGACGACCTGGTGGAGCGGCTGGCGGTGAAGCGCGGGCCGTTCTTCGTCAACGGCGTCGCGACGGACCACCGCTTCTCCGAGATGCTCTTCCGCCAGGGGACGGACCGCCTGCTGGTCACGCCGATCATGTCTCGCGGGCGCCTCGTCGGTTTCATCGACATGCGGGACAAGGCGGGGAAGAAGCCGTTCGATCATCCCGACGTCGACGCGGCGAAGCGCATCGCCGACGACATCCTCAGCCTCCTCGGGGCGAAGAATCTGTTCGGCGTCGCGCCGGTCCCGCTCTCCCGCGACCCGGCCGCCCCGCCCCCACCCTCACCCGCGCCCCCCATCGTGCCGCGCGCGCAGGAGCTCTCCTCCGCCGCCCGCGGCGTGATCGCCGCCGCGCGCGAGGTGATGTCGAAGCGCCAGCTCACCCACGCCGCCGCGGCGAAGCACGCCCTGACCGACCGCGACCTGGAAGTCGTCCGCCTCCTGCTTCCGGCGACGCTGGCCGTCCCCGGCGCGGTGCTGGCCTGCTTCAGCGCCATCGGACACCCGCACAACCCGCAGTCGATCGTGGCCATCGCCACCGTCACCGACGACGCGATGGAGATGCTGCAGTCGCACCTCCAGGCCTGGCTGCGCCGCGCGCAACAGCCGGAAGCGGTGACCCGGCCGCAGCTCATCTATCCGTTCGGCGTGCAGGTCGTGCCGGTCAGCGCGGCGGGCATCAGCACCATCCTCAGCGCACCGGTGAACGCGCAGTCCGTCGAGGGCCTCGTCCTAACTGTCGCCTTCGAGCGGACGCCGGAGCCGCAGGCGCAGCGGGCGCTGCACATCTTCCTCAAGCAGATCGAGCAGTCGGTGGACACGGCCATCGCGGCCGGCTCGGGGCGGAACGACCGGCAGACGATCGCCGAGAAGCTGCTCGAGCCCGACTTTCAAAAGTATCCGGACCTCGTCGACCACTGCCGGCAGGTGTCGATGATGGCCCAGCGCTTCGCCATCATCCTCGAGCTGCCGCCGGCGCAGGTGGAGTGCATCCGCCTCGCCGCGCTGGTGCACGACGTCGGGATGCGCCTGCTCGACTACGAACGGCTCTACCGCCGTCCGCTCCTCGGCGCGGAGGAGATGCGCGGCCTGGCCGAGCACCCCATCATCGGCGCGGCGCTGGTCGAGCCGCTCCTCGGGCCGGAAGTCGCGCAGATCGTGCTCCGCCATCACGAGCGCGTCGACGGCAAGGGCTATCCGAGCCGGATGACCGGCAACCAGATCCCGATCGGCGCGCGCGTCGTGCAGCTCTGCGACGCCTGGGTGGCGATGACGTCTGCGAGCTCGTATCAGGCGCCGCTGAAGCGCGAGGACGCGCTGACCCGGATCCGCGACGGCGCCGGCTCGCAGTTCGACGAGCAGCTCGTGGCGAAGTTCGTCCGTTCGCTCAGCGAGATCGGGGCCTGATCTGCCCACCCTGCGCGAGAACCTCCGGGCGCTGCCGCCCGCTGCGTGGGTCCTCTTCGGCGGGACGTTCATCAACCGCTTCGGCACCTTCGTCATGCCGTTCCTCGTCCTCTACCTGACGCGCAACGGCTTCTCCGAGGCGCAGGCGGGGATCGCGGTAGGGGCGTATGGGTTGGGACATGTGGCCGCGTCGGCGCTCGGCGGCCATCTGGCGGACCGCATCGGGCGGCGGAACACCATCGTCACCTCGATGGCCGGCTCGTGCGTGGCCATGCTCGCCCTCTCCCAGGCGCGCCTCTATCCGGCCATTCTCGTCCTCGCCTTCCTGGTGGGCATGTTCGCCGAGATGTACCGGCCGGCGAGCATGGCCCTCATCGCCGACCTCGTGCCGCCCGAGCGGCGCATCGCCGCCTTCGGCATGTACCGCTGGGCGGTCAACCTCGGCTTCGCGGTGGGGCCGGCGACGGCCGGCTTCCTCGCCGACCGCTCCTTCTTCTACGTCTTCCTCGGCGACGCGGTGACGTCGCTGATCTACGGCATCATCGCCTTCGCCTTCCTGCCGCACGGCCTCCGCGCCGCGCCACACGAGGAGGAGCCGGGGGAGCTGCTGCGCGCCGTGATGCGCGACCGCCGCTTCCTCCTCTTCCTCCTCGCCAGCATCCTCGTGGCGGCCATCGACTTCCAGTCGCTGTCGACTTTCCCGCTGCACGTCGCGGCGAACGGGTTCTCGACCGGGACCTACGGCATGCTCCTCTCCCTCAACGGTGTGCTCATCGTCGTCTTCGAGCTGGGCATCACCGCCTGGACGCAGCATCGGCGCACGGAGCCGATCATCGCCCTCGGCTTCCTGCTGGCCGGCATCGGCTTCGGCCTCACCGGCCTCGCGCACACCGTCCCCGCGCTCGCTGCGACGGTCGTCATCTGGACCCTCGGCGAGATGGTCTCGTCGCCCGTGACCGGCACGTACGTCGCGCAGCTCGCGCCGCCCCATCTGCGCGGCCGCTACAACGGCCTCTGGATCCTGATGTGGAGCATCGGCATGGTCACCGGCCCCGCCCTCGGCACGTTCATCTTCGAACACCACCCGCAATTGCTCTGGCCCCTGTGCGGGGCGGCGGGGCTGGTGGCGGCGGGGCTGGTGTGGCTGTCTGCGCGGCATGCGAGGGGCGGCGTCTGAAAATAATGCCGCTAGAAACTCCGCCGAGTTCAGGCAACACTCCTCCCATGCGAGCTTCCGTCCTTGTCGTCCTGACCCTTGCGTTCCTCGCTCCTGCGGCCAACGCACAGTATTGTGCCGTCCTGCCGCCGAGCTCACCGGTCGTCTCGAACAGCCCCGATGACGTGCCGCCCGGCGCCGGCGCGCGGGTCCTCGACTATTCCGGAAACTTCTTCAATGCGCCTCCCAACCACCTCATGGCGTTCGTCCAGACTGGCCCCAACGAGCAGATGGTCTGGTTCACGGTCTGCGTCGCATTCCGCACCCAGCCGGTGCGGTTCTTCAACCACTTCAACCGCCGATACCGCGCGGACGCCAACTCGCCGTGGTACTGGCAGTACAGTACGAGCCCCGCGTTCAGCGACCCGAACGGCTTACCCGGATTCATCACTCAGGTTCTGTACAGCCCGACGCCGAAATACTCGCAGTATCCCGGCGGGCCTCTTTACAAATACGTGATGTTCTTCTGCGACCAGCCGTGGGCCTGCAACGGACCGACGGCAGGTTACGGGATGGTCAGCCTGTCGAACGACGGCATCTGCTGGACGCCCGAGGCTCCCATGCGGCGCGCGGGCGGACCGTCGTCCACCTGTGCCCCGCAGTTCGGCAACAACCTCGTGCCGCTCGAAGCGTCAGGGGCGATCGACGGCGGGAACACGATCTACTTCGTGTACATGGAAGGCGACAATACGACTCTGATTCACGACTACAACATGAATCACAATTACGGCCACTGGGGAACGATCAATCCGACCAGCGTGGTCGACCTGACGATCGGTGGGGACACGGATTTGAGCGACGCCGGCCTTTTCAATCCGCATGCGCCGCTCAATGACGGCTCCATACCGGACCGATTCCGCTCGTACGCCTATCTGATGAACCTGGCCGTCGCGTGGGATGCGGCGAGTGGAGATCTTTACCTCACGCGTGCCTATCCCTATCCGTACGACCGGTGCAATACGTGCCGGGATCCCCAGGTTCCGTCGGAGCTCCAGGACGAGCCGACGGTGCTTTACAACAACTATTACGGCGCCGATCAATACGTCGCCGACTGCGGTGGTCAGGCGGCGCTGTATCCAAACCGCTACCAGATCTACAGGATGCACCTTGGGGCGCTCTCCAGTTTCCCGCTCGTTCACACGGGTACATGGACGCTGCTCGCCGATCGCGGCTGGGGAGCCGGGTACGAGTCGCGATTCACCTACACGCCAACCGCGCTCGTGGCCGGTCAGACGAACGCAGGCCGAGACTCCGGCGCCGCGAGCTTCCTGGTCGACGGCGCCGGGCAACTGGTCAGGAGCAACGGCATCGGATACGTTTTTCCCGGCCCTACGCTGCACGAGCTGTTGTCCAACGGCCGTCCCTGTCACACCACCGGCTTCGAGCGCGTCGTGCTGACGGCCATTCCGTAGACTCCCGCGCGGACGGTAAGCGCGCGATCGTCTGACACTGCCACGTAACCCCTGACGCTCTCCGCCTCGGCTACGATGCGCGGATGAAACGCGCACTGCTCATCCTGCTGCTGGCCGGCGCGGCGAACGCCAGGCCGCTCGACATCCCCGTCACCTACTACCGGCTCCCCAACGGCCTGAAAGTCGTGATCTCCGAGGCGCACGCGGCGCCGGCGGTCACGGTGGCGGTCTATTACGGCGTCGGGTTCCGGGTCGAGCCGAAGGGGCAGACCGGCTTCGCCCATCTCTTCGAGCACATGATGTTTCAGGGCTCGGCGAACGTGAAGAAGGAGGAGCACGCGCGGGTCGTGGAGACGAACGGCGGCAACTTCAACGGCTCGACGAACCTCGACTACACGAACTATTACGAGACCCTCCCCTCCGACCGCGTCGAGCGCGCGCTCTGGCTGGAGGCCGACCGGATGCGCTCCCTCGACGTCTCCGAGGAGAATCTCAAGAACCAGCAGGCGGTGGTTTCGGAGGAGGTGCGGGTCAACGTGCTGAACCAGCCGTACGCGCTCTTCGAATGGCTCGACCTCTGGCAGAACGCGAACGAGAACTGGGCCAACGCGCACAACTTCTACGGCGACCTCTCCGACCTGGAGGCGGCGAAGGTGGATGACGTGCGCAAGTTCTTCCGCACCTACTACGCGCCGAACAACGCCGTGCTGGCCATCGTGGGCGACGTCGACACGGCGAACGTCCGCCAGCTCGTCGACAAGTACTTTGCCGACATCCCGCTGCAGTCCGTCCCGGAGCATCCCGACGTGAGCGAGCCGCGGCAGACGAAGGAGAAGCGGGTCAAGCAGACGGACAAGCTGGCCAACCTGCCGGCGCTGGCCATCGGCTACCACGTGCCGCCGATGGACTCGCCCGACTACGCGCCGATCGCGCTGCTCAGCCTCATCCTGCAGGGCGACGACGGCTCGCGCTTCTACCAGCGCCTGGTGAAAGACAAAGCGCTCGCCCTCGACTGGGCGGGCGGCATCAACTCGACGCTGGGCAACGAGCACGACTACGACGGCCCGATGCTGATGACCTCCCGCACGACGTACAAGCCGGGCCACACCGGCGACGAGCTCGTGAAGGAAGTCGATGCGGTGCTGGCGGACGTCCGCGAGCACGGCGTCACCAAGCGCGAGCTGGCCAACGCCAAGACGCAGCTCCGCTCGAACCTCTACGACCAGATCGAGTCGAGCTTCGGCCGGGCGCACATCCTGGCCACGCTGGCCCTCTTCCGCGATGATCCGGCGCGCATCAACAAACTGCTCGAGCCGTTCGAGAAAGTGACGCAGGAGCAGGTGCAGGAGGCGGCGAAGCGATGGATGGTGCCGGAGAACCGCACGGTGATCGATCGCGTCCCGGCGGAGGTGTCGAAGTGAAGCGCCTGGTTCTCATCCTCTGCATTGTGCTCAGCGCGAGCGGCGCGACCTGGCCGAAGCGGATCGAGAAGAAGCTCGACAACGGCCTGACCGTGGTCCTTGTGCCGATGGCGAACGTGCCGAAGATCACCGCCGACATCATCTTCCTTACCCGCAACGGCGCGACGGCGCAGCTCGCGGCGCGCGTGGCAAACGAAGGGACGGCAACGCGGACGAGCAAGGAGCTGAAGGACGAGCTGCGCTCCATCGGCGGCCAGCTCGCGATCCGGACCGACCGCGACGCGACGACCATCGCCGGCTCGGCGCTCTCGGAGAACGCGCCGAAGCTCTTCGAGCTGATGAGCGACGTGGCGCGCAACGCGTCGTTCCCGAAGGAGGAGGTCGAGCTGGCCAAGCAGAACCTGGCGGGCGAGATCGAGGAGCAGCGCTCGAACCCGCAGTTCCTCGCGGATGAGCGGCTGCAGAAGGCGCTCTTCGGCTCGCATCCGTACGGCTTCGTCGTCCCCGACGCGAAGTCGATCAAGGCCGCGACGCGCGAGCAGTTGCGCGCCTACGCCGCGGCGAACTACGTCCCGAACAACGCGACGCTGATCATCGTCGGTGACTTCGAGCCCGACACGGCGCTGTCCGAAGTGCGGAAGGCATTCGGCTCGTGGAAGAAGGTGCCGGTGACCGCTGCCGCGTTGCCCGCGCTGCCGAAGCGCGACAAGCGGCAGATCCATTTCGTCGACCGCCCCGGCTCGGTGCAATCCGTCATCGTCCTCGGCACGACCGCGCCGCCGCGCAAGTCGGCCGACTATCTCCCCCTCCGCACTGCCGATACCATCGCCGGCGGCGGCTTCATCTCCCGTCTCAACCACAACCTGCGCGAGGCGAAGGGCTACACGTACGGCGCGTTCAGCGGCGCGACGCTCTGGCGCTCCGCGGGCGAGATGACCGCCGGCGCGGCGGTGCGCAACGAGGTCACCGGGCCGGCGCTGCTGGAGCTGCTCTACGAGCTCGACCGGATGCGTGTCTCGCCGGTGACGAAGGAGGAGCTCGACGCGGCGAAGACGTACAGCACGGGCAACCTCTCGCTGGAGATGGAGACGCAGCGCGGCGCCGCGAACCGCATCGCCACGATCTACACCTACCAGCTCGCGCCGGATTTTCTGGAGACGTTCAACGACAAGCTCGCCGTGCTGACCGCGGAAGATATCCAGCGCGCCGCGGCCAAGTACTTCGATACCTATCGCTCGGCGATCGTGATCGTCGGCGATTGGGCGGCGGTGAAGGAGCAGGTGACGCCGTTCGGCGACGTGACACTGTACGACGAGTCCGGCAACCCGAAATCGAAGTAGCCCCTCACCCGCCTTCGGCACCCTCTCCCCGCCGCGCGGGGAGAGGGCC
>DATEOX010000052.1:0-10342 GCA_035273585.1 Thermoanaerobaculia bacterium | reverse complement strand
CGACGACCTGGCCGATGCCGCGCGGCAGTTCCTCGTGGCCGACAACCGCGTGACGAGCATCTTCCAGCCGGAGGGCGCATGACCACCATCGACCGTTCCACCGCCCCTCCCGCCGGCCCGCCGCGGCCATACCACTTCCCGCACATCACGCGCGAGACGCTCCCCAACGGGCTGCGCGTGCTGGTGGCGGAGAACCACAACGCGCCGATCGTCTCGATCCGGGCGCTCGTCCGCTCCGGCGCCGATCACGACGTGGCGGAGCTCGCCGGCCTGGCCTCGATCACGGCCGACCTCCTCGACGAGGGCGCCGGGGCGCGCGACGCCATCAAGCTCGCGGAGGACATCGGCCTCCTCGGCGGCGCCGTGGCCACCGGCGCGGACTGGGACGCGTCCTACATCTCCCTCGACGTCCTGAGCCGCAACATCGATGCGATGAGCGAGATCTTCGCCGACATGGCCCGCAGGGCCACGCTCGACGCCCCCTCGCTGGAGCGCGCACGCAGCGAACGGCTGATGGAGATCCTGCAGCAGCGCGACGAGGCTTCGACCATCGCCGCGAAGCGCTTCGCATCGCTCCTGTACGGCACCGGCGCGTACGGCAACTCCATCATCGGCAACACCGACAGCGTCGCGCGCATCGGCGTGGAGGACGTGCGCCGCTTCTACCGCGAGCACTACCTGCCGAACAACAGCTCGATCGTCGTGGCCGGAGACATCCGTCCGGACGACGCGCTGCACCTCATCGAGGAGGCGCTCGCGGACTGGGAGCCGGGCGCCGAGCCGCCCCGCCCGACGCTGACGCCGAACGCGGTCGACTCCTCGCGCATCTACCTCATCGACCGGCCGACGGCGGTGCAGTCGGAGATCCGCGTCGGACACATCGGCGTGCCGCGCTCGTGCGAGGACTACTTCCCGCTCTCGGTGATGAATGCCATCCTGGGCGGAGTCTTCAACTCGCGCATCAACCTCAACCTGCGCGAGCGGCACGGCTACACGTACGGCGCGCGCTCGCAGTTCTCCTTCCGCCGCCAGGCCGGCCCCTTCGTCGTCGCCGCGCCGGTGCGCAACGAGGTGACGCGCGAGTCGGTGCACGAGATCCTCGAAGAGCTGCGCCGCATCCGGAGCGGCGAGGTCGACGACCATGAGCTCAACGACACGAAGAGCTACCTGATGGGCGTCTTCCCGGCCACGGTGCAGAGCGCCAGCGACGTCGCTGGGCGCCTGGTGGACATGGAGCTGTACGGCCTGCCCGAGGACTACTTCGACAAATACCGGGAGAACATCGGCGCCATCGGCAAGGCCGACATCGCCCGCGTGGCGCAGAAGTACATCGACCCCGACCGCGCGCTCATCGTGATCGTCGGCAACGCCGCGCAGGTGCGCGAGCCCCTCGGCGCGCTGGGGTATCCGATCCACGAGGTGGACATCGAAGGGGAGCCGCTCCGCGCGGCGCCGGTGGGGTAACTCACGCGCCAGAGATAGTGCTCGCGGGGCATGACCACGATGCGGTCCTCCCCCATCCAGGCCGGGTAGTAGTTCCAGTTGACCTCGTACGGACCGAACCACCGCGTCGCGTAGCAACGCCTGTTGGCGACGAGCTCCGACTCCGGGACGTCCCGCGCGTAGAAGACGACGTCCTCCACCGTCGGGTCGAGGGGCGAGAGGGCGGGGCGGGAGGCGGGGGCGACGATGCCGAGGTTGTGCAGGACGCGCGGGGAGAGGGCGATGCGGCGGTCGGACTGCTCGTCGAGCCAGGCGGCGAGCTCGCGGATCGGATCGCCCGGCGCGCGGATCGACCACGCCGCGCGCGCGATCCAGACCAGGTTGATGAGCAACATCAGGGCGATGCCGCAGGCGGCGACGGAGCGCGTGGCGCGGGAGCGCGCCACCTCGCGCAACATCCAGCCGATGCCGCGCGCCGCGAGCAGCGCAAGAAACGGCGCGAGGACGAGCACGTTGCGCACGATCATCACCCGCTGGATGGCGAAGTAAGCGCTGAACGCGACGGGGAACGAGAGCACGACGATCGCGAGCTGGCGCTCCTCGCGATAGAGCGCCACCGCGCCGGCGACGGCCAGCGCGAAGAGGCCGCCGGCGATCGGCGCGTAGCGGGAGAGCATCACCAGCGCGAGGTACTCGCCGAGCAGGCGCGCGTGCAGCGAGGGGGTCGGGACCGTGTACGAGCGCCAGCCGCTGGAGTAGATGCTCATCTGCAGCTCCACGTCGTGCAGCGCCGCGGCCGGATGGAGCAGCATGCCGGGCGTCGTGACGAAGAACGTGGCGGCAAAGATCGCCACCAGCTCGGCGATGCGCCGCCCTACCCGATCCATCGACAGCGCCGCGATGATCACCGGCAGCAGGAGCGCACCGCCCGTGTACTTTGCGCCGCATGCCAGCCCGGCCGCCACCGCCGCCGCGCGCAAAAGCGCGGGAGACTGGCGGACGTGGGCCAGGACGGCGAACATCAGCGTCCCAGCGCCGAGCATCATCATCAGCGGGTCGACCGTCAGCCAGCGCGAGTGGTACTGCACTTCCCACGACCCGGCGAGGATCGCCGCCGCGGCGAGCGCCTCCCAGCCACCACGCCCGCTCGCCCACACGGCGAGGAACACCCAGATCACCGACAGCGCGGCGAGCAGCGAGGTGATCCGCCGCGCGTAGAGCATGAACGCGTGGCTGTCCACCCACGCGGCAAGATCGCCGCGGCCGAGGTGCGGCAGGAGGGAGACGAGCAGCGTCTCGTGCAGGAGCGACGGGTAGATGTAGTCGATGGGCAGGATGGTGTGCTGCCGGATGGAGTGCAGCACCGGCTTGACCATCTGCGCGTACTCGTCCCAATGCGTCCCGAAGTCGATGCCGAGCCAACTGCAGGAGACGACGAACGCGAAGAGGACGGCCAGCGCCGCAAACGGCGGGAGTCGACGCACTGCAGCGGATTATCGCTGCAATGCGTACGACACCTTGAAGAACAGCGAGCGGTCCGCCTTCACCAAGTCGTTCGCCGGCGTCAGCAGGCGATCGTCGCCGTAGCCGGCGAAGAGCACCGTCTGCCAGTTCAGCTTGTAGCTGTAGAGCACGGACGCGAGGAACGAGCCCTGGTGGCGGTCGACGCCGAACGAGTAGAGCGCCGGGTTCCGCTCGGTCGAGACGTACTGGCCGATGACGCGCACGATCGACTTCGCCGTGAAGCTGTAGGTCGCCCGGAGGCGCTCCACCTGCGCGGTGAAGACGCGGCCGCCGTCGCGGTCGAGCCACTGCCGGTTCGCCGTCAGCTCCAGGTCGAGGCGCGGATCGGGGCGGAGGATCGTGGAGAGGTTGACCGTCGCGCCGTGACCGACGCGGGCGTTGGAGAAGTCGATCTGCTCGCCGCCGTCGATGCTCGCCGTGATGCGCGGCAGGCGCCGGCTCGGGTCGAACTGGGCGAAGAAGAAGAGGTGCGTCTGGCTGAGAAGACCGTCGCGGACGAAGATCTCCTCGTTCAGGTGGAAGGTGGCGAAGGACTGAAGGTTCTTGCGGCCGATGAAGTTCGCGCCGAGGTAGGGATCGCGGAGGATCGTCGTGCGGTGCTGGTCCTGCTGGTAGGTGCCGCCGCCGGAGACGCGGACGTAGCTGAAGAAGCGGTCCTGCGGCCACCAGTGCCAGCCACCCTCAGCGACTGCCTCGCGGTAGCCGGCCTGGGGGATGAAGCCGAGATCGGCGCGGAAGTCGTCGCCGACGTCGCTCACGCGGAAGAAGCCGTCGTTCTTCGTCACGAAGTGGTTCCAGCGCATGGTGAACGCGTGCGAGGTCGTCTTCGCGCCGCGGTCCTCCGTCTGGCTGGCCAGGAGCTGGCCGGTGAGCGCCTCGCTCTCCGTGGGACGCCACTGAAAGTCCGGCCCGAGGAGGCGGTTGTAGCCGCCGCCGCGGATCTCGCGGTCGGTGAGCACCGCGCCGACGAAGGAGCTGCCGATGTCGTGGCGCACGCGCCCGATGGCCGCGTACGAGCGGGAGTCCTGCAGCGCGAAGTCGTTGCCCAGCGGGCCGGGCAGGATGGTCAGGCCGCCGCCGCGGTCCTGGGTCACGAGGAAGGTATAGGCCGAGCCGCCGATCTTGCCCGTGCCGCGCACGCCCCAGCGCGGCGAGTTGATGGTCCGCGTGTAGGCCACCTGCAGCGGCGTGTCGAAGAGGTCGAAGCCCTCCAGGAAGAACGGCCGCTTCTCGGGGACGAAGACGGCGAAGCGCTGGTTGACCGTGATCTGCGCGACGTCGGCCTCGACCTGCGAGAAGTCGGGATTGATGGTCAGGTCGACCGCGCCCCGCGCGCTCGGGTTCCACTTCACGTCGATGCCGGTCTGCAGCTTCGCATCATCCGCTTGCAACGGCGTGCCGAGGCCGCCCACCGGCCGCTCCAGCCGCTGCGCGGTGACGTACGGCGCGGCGACGAGGTGGCCGGCATCGGGCAGCCCGGTGAGGCCGACCAGCGGATGCATGTGGCACATGTAGCAGTTCGAGCCGCGGGGGATCGGCGCGCTCTGGATGAAGTAGCGGTAGTCGCGCGGATAGTTGCGCCAGATCAGGATGTTCCACGTCTGCGGATCGGCCTTCGGGAACCGCAGCGACGTGAACGGGATGCGGTACTCGGCCGCCCACCCCTCGGCATCGATCTTCGCCGCCGTGTCGTAGAAGAAGTCGGGCGAGAAGTCCTCGTTGCCGTTCGCGTCGTTGTAGATCGCATCGCCCTGGATGCCTCGGGGGTTGACGCGCAGCTCGATCCCGGAGCGCTTGTCGTTGCGCGTGTCGAGGAAGACGGCGATGTTGTCGTCCGTGCCGATCACCGCGTCGCGCTCCACGAACGGCGCGCGGATCTTCGACGGGTCGGGATCGAAGGCGCGGACGCCGATGTAGAAGTTGCGGTCGTCGTACGTGACGTACGCGATGGTCTTCACCTTCGGCTCGGTGTTGTCCGCCGGCGCCGTCTCGTAGAAGCGGTCGATGATCGCCGCGTCGCGCCAGCCGGCGTCATTGAGGTCGCCGTCGAGGGTGATGGGGGCCGACGTGCGGTGCATCTGCAGCGGCGGAGGCGCATCCGCGGCAAGCACGGACGAAGCGGTCGCGAGGATCGCAAGCAGCAGCGTTGGGCGCATGTCGAATTGTCTCGACACCCGTTTACGAAAGTGGCGGCTCCGGGGTTGCAGTACGGTGACGGCTTGTGTCGGCTGCGACCACTCCGGCCGCGGCCAGCGCCTGGAGCAGGAGGAGCAGCGAGGAGAGGCCGTGCAGCATGCCGAAGTGCCGCCGCACCGGATCGGTGCGCGCCAGGTAGCTGATGGCCACCGGCGACTGCGCCCGGACCTGCCGGATGCGCAGGTCGACCAGCGCCTGCGCGGCGGCCATCACGATCGCCGCCAGCAGCAGCGCGATCACCACCGCCTTCGCCCGCCGCCACAGCAGCGCGAGCAGCACGATCGGCGCGAGCAGGGCCAGGTAATGCCAGCGGGTGAGCATCGCGCCGACGACGTCCGCCGCGGCGGTCGGGTCGGGGGCCGTGCGGAAGGCGGCGGGGGCGGCGACGGCGATGAGGAAGAAGGCGGAGCCGAGCCAGAGCGCGGCGGCGAGGCGCGTGATCATCGCGCCGCCGCCAGCGACTCCCCGTACGGCGCGCGATGCACCCCGCGGTCGGTGATGATGGCCGTGATGAGCGCCGCCGGCGTCACATCGAATGCCGGATGCCGCACCGCCACCCCCTCAGGCGCGATCGGGCGGCCGAACATCTCCGTCACCTCTTTCGCGCTCCGCTCCTCGATCGGGATGGCGCTGCCGTCGGGGCAGGCAAGATCGACGGTCGACCACGGCGCGGCGACGTAGAACGGGACGCCGTGCGCGTGTGCCAGCACGGCCACGGTGTACGTGCCGATCTTGTTCGCCGTGTCGCCGTTCGCGGCGATCCGGTCGGCGCCGACGATCACCGCGTCGAACGCCCCCTGCTGGAAGAAGTGGCCGGCCATGTTGTCCGTGATCAGCGTGACGTCGATGTTCTCCTGCTGCAGCTCCCAGGCGGTGAGCCGCGCGCCCTGGAGATACGGCCGCGTCTCGTCGGCGAAGACGGCGATGCGCTTGCCGCTCTCGATCGCCGCCCGGATCACGCCCAGGGCCGTGCCGTAGCCAGCGGTGGCGAGGGCGCCGGCATTGCAATGGGTGAGGACGGTCGCCTGGCCGCCGAGGAGCTCGGCGCCGAAGCGTCCGATGCGGCGGTTGGCCGCCACGTCTTCGTCGAAGATGCGCTGCGCCTCTTCGGTGTAATCCGACGCGCGGAGCATCCGGTCGACGGCCCAGGCGAGATTCACGGCCGTCGGCCGTGACGCGCGGAGCAGCGCGGCCGCGGCGGGGACGTCTTCGCCGCGCAGGGCGGCCAGGGCGATGCCGAACGCGGCCGAGACGCCGATGGCCGGCGCCCCGCGGACGACCATGTCCCGGATCGCCTTCGCGACCTCGGCGGGCGTGTGGCAGGAGAAATAGACGACTTCGCGCGGAAGGCGGCGCTGATCGAGGAGGTCGAGGGCGTCGCCGCGCCAGCGGATGGGCTCAACTTGCATAAATGTCGCATCGATATACTACGGATTGGTAGTGTCGTCCTGAGCCGCGAAGACGGCGAAGGACCCGTACCTTGGTGCGCCGCTCGAAATCGGTACGGATCCTTCGGCGTCTGCGCGCCTCAGGATGACACGATCTCGCAACAGGAGGCCCCATGGTCAAGGTTGGTGTGAACGGCTTCGGCCGCATCGGACGGAACGTCGTCCGCGCGGCGCTGAAGGCGCAAAAAGAAATCGAATTCGTCGCGGTGAACGACCTCACCGACGCCGCGACGCTCGCCTATCTCCTCAAGTACGACTCCGTGCACCGCACGATCCCGAACGACGTCAAAGCCACCCCGAACGGCATCTCCATCGACGGCCGCGAGATGCGCGTCTTCTCCAACCCCGATCCGGCCGAGATCCCCTGGGGCGACCTCGGCGTGGAAATCGTGGTTGAGTCCTCCGGACGCTTCACAACCAAAGACAAGGCCTCGCGCCACCTGCGCAAGTCGGTGGAGACCGTCATCATCTCCGCACCGTCGAAGGATGCCGACGCGACGTTCTGCATGGGCGTCAACGAGTCAGACTACGACCCGGGGCAGCACAAGGTGATCTCCAACGCCTCGTGCACCACGAACTGCCTCGCGCCGGTGGCCAAGGTCCTGCACGAGCGCTTCCGCATCACGATGGGCATCATGACCACGGTGCATTCCTACACGAACGATCAGGAGATCCTCGACCTGCCGCACAAGGACCTCCGCCGCGGGCGCGCCGCCGCGCTCTCGATGATCCCGACCACCACCGGCGCGGCGAAGGCCGTCGGCCTCGTCCTGCCCGAGCTGAAGGGGAAGTTCGACGGCATCTCCGTCCGCGTCCCGACGCCGAACGTCTCGCTGGTCGACCTCACTTTCCATACCGAGCAGGCCACGAGCGCGGAGGAGATCAACGACGTGCTGCGCCAGGCGTCGGCCGGCGCCCTGAAGAGCATCCTCACCTATTCGGATGAGCAGCTCGTCTCGGTCGACTTCAACGGCAACCCGCACTCCTCGATCGTCGACACGACCTTCACCCGCTCCGTCGACCCGCACATGCACAAGATCCTGGCCTGGTACGACAACGAGTGGGGCTACTCGAACCGCATCCTCGACCTGATCGCGTACGTGGCGAAGGTGAAGAAGGAGTCGCTCGCCGTGTCATCCTGAGCCGCGAAGACGGCGAAGGATCTCCTGCCAAGCACGAGGAGATCCTTCGCTTCGCTCAGGATGACACCCGAGGAAGAGATGATCGAGATCCGTACGCTGGATGACCTGCCGCTGCCGACCCGCGTCTTCTACCGGGTCGACTACAACGTGCCGATGGAAGACGGCCGCATCACGGACGCCACGCGCATCGAGGAAACCCTCCCCACGCTGAAGGTCCTGCGCGAGCGCGGCTGCAGCATCGTCATCGCCTCGCACCTCGGACGCCCGAAAGGAAAGCGCGATAAAAAGTACTCGCTGGCGCCCGTGCGCGAGAAGCTCGCCCAACTGCTCGGGGCCAAGGTTCGCTGGGCGGACGACTGCGTCGGCGTCGATACGTCCGGCCTCATGGCCGGCGACGTCATGCTCCTGGAGAACCTCCGCTTCCACGCCGAGGAGGAGGCGAACGACGACGGCTTCGCCGCCGAGCTGCGCAAGCTCGCCGACTGCTACGTCAATGACGCCTTCGGCGCCTGCCACCGCGCGCACGCCTCCATCGACGCCCTGCCCCGCCTCTTCGGCCCCGAGCTGAGCGCGGGCGGCCTGCTGCTGGCCCGCGAGCTGGAGTTCCTCCAGCAGGTGACGAACGTCTCGAAGCGCCCCTTCGTGGCCCTCCTCGGCGGGGCGAAGATCGCCGGCAAGATCGAGCCGCTGGAGGCGCTGGTCAAGCTCGCCGACACGGTCCTGATCGGCGGCGGCATCGCCAACACCTTCCTCGCCGCGAAAGGCATCCCCATGGGCGGCTCGCTCGTCGACAGGGATTCCATCGACGTGGCCAAGCGCATCCTGGCCGCGAACAAGGTCGTCCTGCCGACGGACCTCGTGGTGGCAGATGACCTCGATCATCCGACGAACATCGAGACGGTGGAGGTCGCGAACGGCCTGAAACAGGAGCAGAAGGCGTTCGACATCGGGCCGCGCACCGTCGCCGAGTACGCGCGCGTCCTCGCCGAGGCGCGCATCATCTTCTGGAACGGACCGATGGGCGTCTTCGAGAAGGAGGCGTTCGCCAAGGGGACGATGGCCATGGCCCGCGCGCTCACGGAGAACGCCGACGCGACCACGGTCGTGGGCGGGGGCGAGTCAGTGGAGGCGGTGAAGGCCTCGGGCCTCGCCGACCGCATCACGCATATTTCGACCGGCGGCGGCGCGTCGCTGGAGTTCATTGCCGGGGAACGCCTGCCGGGAGTGGAGGTTTTGAAAGGATGAATGATGAAGGATGAATGATGAATGATGAACCTCTGCCTTCGTTTCATCATTCATCATTCATCCTTCATCATTCATCCTTCGCAACCATGGCCCAAGAGATCGAGGTGAAGTTCCTGCTGCGCGACCGCAACGAGCTGACGCGCAAGCTGCAAGAGCTCGGGGCGCAGCGCCTCTACCCCGAGACGTTCGAGGACAACATCGTCCTCGACCGGCGCGGCGAGCTGCGCACGCGCGGCTCGCTGCTGCGCGTCCGCAAGTTCGGCAAGTACGCCCTGGCCACCTACAAGGGGCCGATGGCCATCGAGGCCGGCATCAAGTCGCGGGAGGAAGTACAGACCGGCGTCGAGTCCTTCGAGCTGGCCATCCAGCTCTTCGACTCCCTCGGATTCAAGCCGGTCTTCCGCTACCAGAAGTTCCGCGAGGTGTGGCGCGTGCACGAGGCGGAGGTGGTCATCGACCGGACACCCATCGGCGACTACTTCGAGATCGAGGGCTCGATGGAGCAGATCCGGACGATCGCCGCCGAGCTGGGGATGAACATGGACCAGGCGCTGCGCCAGTCGTATGCCGATCTTTACCGCCAGGCCCGGCGCACGCGCGCCGACCTGCCGGAGCACATGGTCTTCCCGCCGGAGCAGCTTTGACCGCGGCCGGGATGATCCTCGCCGCGGGCTACGGCACGCGGCTCCGGCCGATCACCTATCTTCTCCCGAAGCCGATGGTGCCGGTCTGCAACCGGCCGCTCATCGCGTATGCCGTGGAGCAGTACCTGCGCGCCGGCATCGGCGAGATCGTGGTCAACCTCCATCACCTCCCCGAGCCGATCGAGCAGTTCCTGGCCGACGGCTTCGATGCCCGCTTCCACTTCTCCCGCGAGCCGGAGATCCTCGGCACGGGCGGCGGCGTGCGCAAGGTGCGGGCGCTGCTCGAAGGGGGCGACGACTTTTTTCTCGTCAACGCCGATACGATCCAGTTCCCGGATTACGAGGCGCTCCGCTCGGCCCGCGGCGATGCCCTCGCCGCGCTGACGCTGCGCCACCCACCAGCAGGCGACCGCTTCACGCCGGTGTACTTTGATGACGGCAGGATCACTGGCTTCGGCAAGGGCGAGGGGGAGGCGCTGATGTTCGCCGGCTCGCACTGCATCAGCTCGCGCGTCTTCCGCTGGATCCCGGAAAAGGAGTTCTCCGGCATCGTCGATGAGGCGTACGAGCCGGCGATGACGAATGGCGAGCGGGTGGCCGGCGTGGTCGATGATGACCCGCGCTGGTTCGACATCGGGACGCCGCAGCGCTACACGGCCGCCTCCCGCTCCGTGCTCGACCTCACCCTCGCCGGCAGCCT
>DATEOX010000051.1:0-12009 GCA_035273585.1 Thermoanaerobaculia bacterium | reverse complement strand
GAGAAGAAGCCGCCCAGCTCGTCGGCATCCTGAAAGTCCTCGCGCAGGATGACGGGCGCGTTCGTGTAATGGATCACGTAGTCGCGGAACCAGCGGTCGTTGGTCAGAACGTAATTGATCATCGCCCCGAGGAAGACGATGTCGCTGCCGGCGCGGAGGGGCAGCCAGTAGTCGGACATCGCGGAGGTGCGGTTGAAGCGGGGGTCGACGTGGATGACCTTCGCCCCGTTCTTCTCCCGCGCCTCGATGACCCACTGGAAGCCGACCGGATGATTCTCCGCCATCGACGAGCCCATGATGAGAATGGCGTCAGCGTTGCGAAGGTCCTGTTGCGCGGTGGTCGCGCCGCCGCGCCCGAAGGAGGTGCCCAGACCGGGCACCGTGGAGCTGTGTCAGATTCGGGCCTGGTTGGAGATGCAGACCATCCCCAGCCCGGCCGCGAACAGCTTCTTGATCAGGTAGTTCTCTTCGTTGTCCAGCGTGGCCCCGCCGAGGTGTGCCATGCCGGTGGTGTGGTTCGCTTTCTCGTCGAACGTCCGCTCGCGTGTCTCCCACATCCGCTGGGCGACCATCGCCGTGGCGGTCCCGAGGTCGAGCTCCTGCCATTCTCTCGACCTCGGCGCGCGGTACTTCACGCGAGTCGCGCGGGCGGGATGCGTGACCAGCTCGTAGCTGGCCGAGCCCTTGGGGCAGAGGTGCCCGCGGGAAATGGGGGACTTCGGGTCGCCCTCGATGCTGACGATCTTCCCCTCGCGGTGGTAAATCAGTTGACCACATCCCACCCCGCAATACGGACAGATCGACCTGGCCACCTCGGCATCCGTGTTCTTGGGGCGCAGCGCCTTCGTCCGGTCGCTCATGGCCTCGGCGCCGGTGCCGTCCGACCCCGTGCGCAACTGGCGGATGAGAGGCCACTTGAGGAGCAGTTCGGCAAGCATGACCACAAGTCTATGCAAATCCCGTTCGATATAATCGGCGCGGGTTGTCCCTCCGCCCATTTCTGTTCGCTGTTTTGACGTGCCTGACCGCATGGCCCGCGGCCTCGCAACCGCTCAAGGTGCGGCTCGGTGCCTATGTCATGCGCATCGGCGACTTCGATCCGTCCGCCGGCTCGTTTTCCGTCGACATGTGGGTGTGGACGCATTCGCCGCCCGGCTCGAAGCTGCTCGTGGGCGTGGTGTTCGTCGCGGCGAACGCGGCGATGCTCGCCGCCTGATATCGTCCGCGGCGATGGAGCCCACTGTGCGCGTTCCCGTGCTGCGCGTCCCCGGCGCGGAGGAGTCGGATGCGGTTGCCGTCGAGGAGCCGCTGGAGATCCGCGTCGGCGAGCGGCCGCTGGCCGTCACGATGCGCACGCCGGGCGATGACTTTGACCTCGCCGCGGGCTTCCTCTTCACCGAGGGGGTCTTGCGGTCGCCGGGCGACATCGATGGTTTCCGCCACTGGGGCTCGCCCAACGTGGTGCGCGTGGCGTTGCGCGAAGGCGTGACCATCGACTGGCAGCGCTTCCAGCGCCACTTCTACGCCAGCTCGTCCTGCGGCGTGTGCGGGAAGGCGTCCATCGATCTGGTGCGCGTGCATGCCTCGCGCGTGACGCCGCTGCGCGTCGAGCCGGAGGTCGCCGCCGCACTACCGGAGCGGCTGCGCGAGCGGCAGGACGCCTTCGCCGCGACGGGCGGCATCCACGGCGCCGGCCTCTTCACCGCGGACGGGGAGCTGGTCGTGGCGCGGGAGGACGTCGGCCGCCACAACGCCGTGGACAAGGTCATCGGCGCGCTCTGGCGCGACGGCGCCCGCCTCGACGACAAGCTGCTGGTCGTCAGCGGCCGGGCCGGCTTCGAGATCGTGCAGAAAGCCGCCGTCGCCGGCGTCCCGGTGGTCATCGCCGTCGGCGCCCCGTCGTCGCTGGCCGTGGAGCTCGCGCGCGAGCTCGGCCTGACACTGCTCGGGTTCGTGCGCGATGGGCGCTACAACGTCTACGCATCTGGCTAGAACAGCGCCGGATACCTGCGCGGATTCGCCTCCCGCACCAGCTCGTACACCGCAGCGAAGATCGACTCCCGGTTCGGCTTGGAGAAGTAGTCGCCGTCCGAGCCGTAGGGCGGGCGGTGCTCCTTCGCCGGAATGGTCCGCGGCTCGGAGTCGAGCCAGTCGTAGCCGCCGTCGCGCTCGATGACCTGCCGGAGCATGAACGCCGTCGCGCCGCCCGGCACGTCCTCGTCGATGAAGGCGATGCGGTTCGTCTTCTTCAGCGACCCCACGATCACCCCGCGCACGTCGAACGGCAGCAGGGTCTGGACGTCGATGACTTCCGCCTCGACGCCGACCGTGGCCAGCAATTCGGCCGCCTCGAGCACGATGCGCAGCGTGGCGCCGTAGCTGACCAGGGTCACGTCCTTCCCCGCCCGCAGCACCTCCGGTACGCCCAGCGGCACGGTCAGCTCGCCGATGTTCGCCGGCAGCTTCTCCTTCACCCGGTAGGCGTTCAGCACCTCGATCACGATGGCCGGGTCGTCGGCGCGGAGGAGGAGGTTGTACATGCCGGCGGCCTGGGTCATGTTGCGCGGCACGCAGACGTGCATCCCGCGCACGAGGCTGATGATGCCGGCCATCGGCGAACCGGAGTGCCAGATCCCCTCCAGCCGGTGTCCGCGGGTGCGGATGATCGCCGGCGCCTTCTGCCCGCCGCGCGTCCGCCAGCGGAGGGTGGCCAGGTCGTCGCTCAGGAGCTGCAGGCCGTAGAGGATGTAGTCGAGGTACTGGATCTCGGCGATGGGCCGCAGGCCGCGCATGGCCATGCCGATGGCCTGCCCGACGATCGTCGCCTCCCGGATGCCGGTGTCCATCACCCGCAGCGCGCCGTACTTTTCCTGCAGGCCGGCGCAGCCCTGGTTGACGTCGCCCAGGCGGCCGACGTCCTCGCCGAAGACGATGAGGTTCGGCATCCGGCGCATGGCCCGGTCGAAGCAATGGTTGATGATCTCGAAGCCGTTGAGCGTCGGGGCGTCATCGGCGTACTCCGCCCGCACCTCCGGGACGTTCAACGCCTCGTCGCCCAGGAGGTGATCGTCGTAACGCTCCTCCCCCGCCCGCACCGCCTCGGCCAGCCAGTCCTTGATCTCCTGCGGCGCGTTGCCGCGGGCCTGGACGACGGCGGTGGTCAACGAGCGGACGACATCACGGTGATAGGGCGTCGGGTTCCGCTGCAGCTCGTTCTTCAGCTCCGTCGCGCCGAGCTGCTCGACGAACGGGAGGGCCGTGCGCACGGCGGCGTCGATCGGCGCGCGGTAGGCATCCCACGCCCGGCGCTGCGCCTCGCGCACCGCGCGGCGGTCCTCCGCCTCCACGCCATCCAGCTCGTCGGCGGTGGCAATGCCTTGGGCGATCATCCACTCCCGCATCTTCCGGATGCCGTCGAACTCCACCTCCCACTCCAGCCGCTCCTTCGTCTTGTAGCGCTCGTGACTGCCGGACGTGGAGTGGCCCTGCGGCTGGGTCACTTCCGTGACGTGGATGACGGCCGGCACGTGCTCCATGCGCACGATGCTCGCCGCGGCGATGTACGTCTCGCAGAGGGCCGGGTAGTCCCATCCCTTGACGGTGTAGATGTCGTAGCCCTGTTTCGACTTCGGCTCGCGCTGGAAACCGGCGAGCAGCTCGGAGAGGTTCCCCTTCGTGATCTGAAATTCGTTCGGGACGGAGATGCCGTAGCCGTCGTCCCAGATCGAGACGATCATCGGCACGCCGAGGACGCCGGCGGCGTTGATCGACTCCCAGAACATCCCTTCCGCGCAACTGGCGTTGCCGATCGTGCCCCAGGCGACCTCGTCGCCGTCGTGGGAAAACTGGGTCATGGAGCGGAGCTCATCGATCTCGCGGTAGAGCTTCGAGGCCTGGGCCAGGCCGACGAGGCGCGGCATCTGGGAGCCGGTCGGGCTCACATCGGCCGAGGAGTTGTAGCGGTCGCTCTGCGGCTTCCACGCGCCGTTCTCGTCGAGAAACCGCGTGGCGAAGTGGGCGTTCATGGAGCGGCCGCCGGACCAGGGGTCGCGGGTGATGTCGGTGTCGGCGTAGAGCTGGGCGAAGAACTCGTCGAGCGTGGCGATGCCCAGGGCCATCATCAGGGTCTGGTCGCGGTAGTAGCCGGAGCGCCAGTCGCCCTTGCGAAAGGCGCGGGCCCAGGCCAGTTGCGGCACTTCCTTGCCGTCGCCGAAGATGCCGAACTTCGCCTTCCCGGTGAGCACTTCCTTCCGCCCGACGATGCTCGCCTGCCGGCTGCGATAGGCGACGCGGTAGTCCTCGACGATGCTCTCTCGGGTAAACTGCGTGCGGGTCTGTTCCGACTGCTCAGGTATCAACGTGACGCTCTCCGCTGTGGATTGTGGGGGCGTGAGAACCGCCCGGGTCGACGCCCGTGGGAACTGGGTCGCCGCTCCGGCGCATGCTAACACGCGGCGCGGCGACGGACATTTGGAGGGCTGATGATGAAGAAGGCAGTGCTCGTGCTGTTCGTCGTGCTGGCCTCCGCGGCGGCCGCGCAACCGACGCCCCAGCCGCCGTTTCCGGAGCCGCTGGCGGGGGTGGTGGGGAGGTATGGGCCGACGCCAGCCGCCGGCGCGTCGTATGCCTCCTCCGGCCTCGGTGTCGTGCTGTTCGTCAGAGACTTCGGGCGGACCGTCGACATCTACCGGTTGACGACATTTCCGTCACGAGTGGCTGTGGCGAACGGCCAGAAGGTCACGCCCGACGCCGTCATCGACCCCTCCGCGCCCGGTTCCGGGTGGTCTGCACTGGCCAACGGCGGCACCCGCGTGGACAACATCGTGTTCGACCACCGCGGCTATCTCATCGTCAGCTTCGACAACATCGGCACCGGCATCCTCGACACGAGTGGCCACCTGATCAAGGAGCTCCAGGGCACATTCGGCCCGGTCGTCGTCTTCGAGAATGGCGGGCGGAGTTACCTCATCGCCCAGACGGTCGCCGCGACGATCATCTACGACATCACCGATCCCGCGGCGCCTGTCGTCGCCCAGACGCTGCCCTTCCGCGTCATCGCGGCCGCAGAGGCGAACGGCCGGCTCGCCGTGAGCGTAGGCGATGGTCATGAGCTGCGCTTCTACACCCCATCCGCCCTGCTGTCCCTCGGTGCGCCTCTGCAGACGATCGGACCGGGCAATGAGCGGTTCGCGCTGCTGGCGACGAACGGCACCGACTTCTTTACTGAGTCGGTCATCGACGGCTCCGACACGACGACCATCACGTCGCTATTTACAGCGACGGGCGGCACCTACACGAGAACGTCGCAGATTCCGATCGCGAACATGTTCCGGATTCAGCTTCGCTACGAGGCCGGATACCTCGTTCTGGCCGGCTATCGCTCCGACAACAGCACCGCCCCGGGCGGCGCAATCTTCACGATCGACGGCCAGACGCTCGTCCATCACGACATCCGGCCGTTCATCGAGCAGACCTACGGGCCGCCCAATGGCGGCGCCGAGTTCTCGCTGACACCGTTCTCCACGGGCGGCCGCACGTACCTGGCCGCGGACATGTACGTGGCCAGTGACCTCTTCATCTTCCAGGACCCCAACGCCATCCCCACGATGTCCACCTGGGCGCTCATCGCCCTGGCAACGGTGCTCGGCGCGGTAGCGCTGATGCGCATGCGCGGCTAGGAGTCCAGCTCGGCCAAGGCGCGGCCGAGCATCTCCTGCACCTGCTGTTCATCGGGGCTCTCGCAGTAGATGCGGATGATCGGCTCGGTGCCGCTCTTGCGGAAGAGGAGCCAGGAGCCGTCGGCGAAGTTCATCTTCACGCCGTCCTTCTCCTCGCGGCTGGTGAACGCGGGGCCGAACTCGGCGTCGAGGAGACCGGCGCGGACGCGCTCGATGAGGCGTGCGCAGCGGTCCATCGGGCGCTGCACGTCGCGGCGGTCGTAGTACAGCGCGCCGAACTCGCTCTCCATGTCGGCGATGATCCGGGACAGTGCGCGCCCGTAGTGCGCGACGCATTCCGCCACGGCCAGGCCGGAGAGGATGCCGTCGCGCTCGGGGAGGAAGTGGCCGAAGCCGATGCCGCCGCTCTCCTCGCCGCCGATGAGGATGTTGCGGGCCAGCATCAGGTCGGCCACGTACTTGAAGCCTATGAGCGTCTCGTGCAGCGTCGCGCCGAGGGCGCGGGCGACTTTCTCCACCAGCCGCGTGGTGGAGAACGTTTTGACGATGTCGCCGCCGAGCTGCTTCTCCCGCACGAGGTAGAGCGCGAGGAGGGCGATGATCTTGTGCGGCGAGACGAACTCGCCGCGCTCGTCGAGGATGCCCAGCCGGTCGGCGTCGCCGTCATTGCAGATGGCGAGATCGAACCCGCCGCCGCGCATCATCTCGCGCGAGGCGCCGAGGTTCTCCGGGATCGGCTCCGGGTTGACGCCGCCGAACGCCGGGTTGTGCTCGCCGCGGATGGTCGGCACCTCGGCGCCCAGGACACGTCCCGGGATGCCGGATGCAACGCCGTGAATCGGATCGTGCAGGATGCGAATGCGCGCGGTCTTCGAAACATCGACCTGCGACCGCAACGCGGCAACGTAGTCCTCGATCAGGTCCTCCGTCGTCACCGATCCGCCGTCGCGCAACCTCCGCTCGCCTAGGCTGGCGGCGATCTTCTGATACGTCTCGGGCAACGCCGAGCCGCCGTACCACGCCTTGAACTTCAAGCCGTTGTACTTGGCCGGGTTGTGGCTGGCCGTGACCACCACGCCGCCCAACAGCTTGCGATGGAAGGCGGTGAAGGAGATCGTCTGCGACGGCGTCGGCGCGCTCGACATCAGCACCCGGAACCCCGACGCGCGCAGCGTCTCGGCCACGACCTCCGCAAACTCGCGGGAGAGGAAGCGCCGGTCGAAGCCGACCACCAGCGCGTTGCGGTCGATCTTCGCCGGCGGCTCGAGCGCGCGGGCGGCGACGGCGATGGCATCGGAGACGCGGCGGACGTTGTCGAAGGTGAAGGCATCGGCGATGACGGCGCGCCAGCCGTCGGTGCCGAAGGAGATGTCGGTCATCGGGCGCGCATTTTACTGCTGGCGGAAGTAACCGCCGGTGAGCTTCTGCTCGCGGCCAGTGGTCTCCGTCACGAGCGCCACGCCGTTCGCGTCGCCGACGATCGTCACCTTGCCGTGCTTGCGCTCGAGGAGCGGCTGCCGGCTGGGGAAGTCCTCGCTGGTGACGGGCGGGAGGACGGCGGCGGGCTGCACCACGGGCATGTTGTCGACGCCGAGGTATTGCGCGCGCGCCTGGCTCGTGATGAGCATCGGGTCGGCCGAGGTCTCGTCGGGCACCGGCGCCTCCGCTACGATCTCCCGCGTCTGCGGCTGGATCTCGCTTCTCGGGACCTCGCGCGCGACGAGGCGGCCGTACTCGCCCGCTTTCGGCCGGCGCACCTCGGAGACGATGTTGATGATGACGAAGAGGACGGCGGCCACGCCGAGGGCGATGCCGAAGTTTTTGAGGGTCAGGATGCGACGGTGCCGCCTGCGGTCGTGAATCGGTAGGATGCGCTGTCTCATTGACCGGTGGTATCGCAAACCGGCTGCCAACACGTAATCCATTGAATAGGAGCAAGTTATGGCGCGGATCGGAATCGTAGGGACCGGCTGGGGAGCGCGCGTGCAGGCGCCGGCGTTCCGGGAGGTTGGGCTCGATGTGGCCGGCATCGCCGGCGCGCAGCCGGAGCGGACGCGCAAGGTCGCAGCCGAGCTCGGGGTGCAGCCGTTCGATGACTGGCGCGCGCTCGTCGCCGCTCCCGACCTCGACCTGATCTCGATCACGGCGCCGCCGCACGAGCATCGCGAGATGGCCATCGCCGCACTCGAGGCGGGCAAGCACGTGCTGAGCGAGAAGCCGACAGCCCTGAGTGCCGCCGAGGCGGAGCAGATGCTCGCCGCCTCGCGCGCGCATCCGCGGCAGCTCGCGCTCATCGATCACGAGCTGCGCATGCTTCCCTCCTTCCGCGCCGTGCGCGAGCGCATCGCCGAGCTGGGTGAAATCCGCTACATCGAGGCGCGCTACGCGAGTCCCGGCCGCGGCGACCGCAGCCGCGCCTGGAACTGGTGGGCCGACGCCTCGCGCGGCGGCGGCGTCCTCGGTGCCGTCGGCTCGCACCTCATTGATGCCATCCGCTACGTCGCCGCCGAGGTGGATGCGGTGCAGGCCATGCTTGCGACGATCATCGATGAGCGTCCGTTCGATGGCGGGACGCGCAAGGTGACGTCCGACGACTTCGCGGCACTGCATGCGCGGCTGCGCGGCGGTGCCGTCGCCACCATCACGATGAGCGCCGTCGCCGCGGGGGCCGACGAGCCGACGACCATCACCATCCATGGCGAGCGCGGCGCGTTCCGCCTCGTCGATGAGGAGCTGCTCTTCGCCCGCCGCGGCGAGCCGTTCGCGCGGGTCGCGGGCGGCGAGATGCTGAAGCGCCCCGGCAACTCCCCCGGCGGCCCGTTCGGCAGCGGCACGATCCTCCTCGGGCGGGCGCTGAAGGCGGCGCTCGATGACGGCGACCGCTCCGCGCTCGCGCCGGCTGCCACATTCGAGGACGGCCTCGCCCAGCAGCACGCCCTCGACGCGGCGCGCCGCTCGGCGGCGAACGACGGGCGGTGGGAGAAGGTGTAGGCGTCCCCGCGTGCGGTTCGTTTCTAGTGCGATTTCGTTCCGCAAAGAATGGCACTACCGCCATCGGCGCGGCGGAGCGATCTTCCTTCGATGCGTCCTCGACGCCGTCCGCCTCGCGCGCGACACCGCCGACCGGTGGCAGCGCGTCGATCTGCGACCGGTGGTCGCGCAGCGGGTGCGGTTCGGGCAGTTGCGCGAAGGGGCGTACGTCCTGCTCCTGCGCGGGAAGGCGCCGGGGGAGCAGATGGCGACGAAGGTGGTCATCGGCGGGCGTGACGCGAAGCGGATCGAGCTGAGAATCGAACCGCTGAGGGTAACGGGACGCGTCACGCTCGCCGAGCTGCCGCTGGTCGGCGGCTCGCTGGAGCTGGCCCAGGACGAATCGGCCGGCCGTCGCCGCGGGGGGCGGCCAGCGAGGACGGCACGGCGCTCGTGGCGATGCCGAAGGGCGAGCCGGCGACGCTGTACGTCAAGCCGCGCGGCGGCTCGTTCGCCGCGAAGTGACTACTTGCGCCTCACGTATAGCCCGTCGTACGAGCCGTTCCACGTCTTGCCGTCGTCGGTCGAGACGTCGATCTTCTGGCGGACCTGATCGGGACCTTCTTTCACGTACGTCATCTTCTGCAGGGTCTTGACGCCATTCAGCTCGTAGCGCCAGGTGAAGACGAGGTGGTCGCCCTCCAGCGCGCCGATCCACTCGTGAAAGGCGCCGGTCGTGTCGACGTAGCGCTGCTCCCACTGCCGGCGCGGCGCGTTCCAGACGCTGAAGCTCTTGCCCGCGTAGCGGCCGTCGATGGTCGCGTAGTTCTCGAAGACCACGCAGTCGTCGAGGATGAGCTGGATGCTGCTGCGGGCGATCTTCTGCCCGTTGCTCTGCACGTCCCACTCTCCGAGCCAGTAGTCGAACTGGCGGAACTCCGGGGCGGCGGCGCAGGGATGCTGGTTGCGGCGCGTCGCGTCGACCAGCTCCTTCCAGCGCGGGTCGGTGCGGATCGGCAGCAGCTCGTTCTCGGAGAGGAGGGCGTCGACGTTGGCGAAGCCGTTCGCCGTCGCCTGCTGCAGCGTGGCGATGGCCTGCTCCTTCTCGCCGAGCTGCGCCTGCACGCGCGCCGTGCGCAGCGCGAGCGGAAATGCCGGCACGTAGCCGAGCTCTCGCGCCTTCGTGTACGCCTCCAGCGCGCCGCGGTAGTCATGCGCGTCGTGCCGGGTCTGGGCGAGGCGGAACCATTCCTGTGGTGTGGTGGCCAGGAGGAGGATGAGGACGAATCGCATGATGGCGAAGGTAGGGCGGCGGCGGGGCGCGCGCTGTCACCCGGTTGCTCGATATCGCGACGGGGGCACGCCAAACACGCGCCGGAAGGCGCGCGTGAAGTGGCTGTGGCTGTCGTACCCGAGGTCGAGGGCCAGCGTGGCGAGATCGACGCGCCGGTCGCGGAGGCGCTCCAGCGCGACGCGCAGCCGAAGCGAGTGGCGGTAGGAGGTCATCGTCTCGCCGGTCAGGCGGCGGAAGGCGCGGCAGAGGTGATACGGCGAGGCCTCCGCTTCGGCAGCGATCTCGCGGAGCGTCGCGTTGCGGGTGAAGTCGCGGGTGATGGCCGCGCGCGCGGCCTCCACCTGGTCGCGCAGCGCGGGAGAGACGCGCGGCTGGGCGCGGTACGCCGCGGCGAGCACGCGGCGGAGCAGCGCCAGCACGCGCTCCTCGATGGCCAGCGCGTCGAGGTACGGCGCCAGCTCGAAGAGGCGGCGCTGCTCGACGTACGTCTCGACGTCCGCCGGCGCGTGGGTGAACGCGAACGGCCGCTCCGGGCGCACATCACGGTCGAAGCGGGAGAGGGCCTCGAGCAGGACGTCGTCCGCCACCACGTACCAGTCCGTCGCATCGACGTTGCTGATCGCGGAGCGCGTGTAGCGCTGCTCCCGGTTGAAGAAGCCGACCGTGGCCGGGTTGCCGACGAAGCGCGCCCCTTCCTCGTGGCGGATGGCGGTCATGGTGCGGGGGAAGACGAACGTGTTGCTGTTGCAGGGGCCGGAGTCGCGGAAGAGCGGATGCGACGCGGGGCAGCGGAAGCCGCCGAGGGCGACGATCTCGCCGTGGAACCGAACCGTCTCGACCGGCTTGAGGGCGATCTCCAGCATGCAAGCAAGATACGTCGCGAGCGCCGCCGGCAAGCGCGGTGTTCAACGGAGGTTCACGACTTCGTTAGACTTCTGCCGCATGGCTCGACAAGTCGTCGTCTGGGGGGCGGTGGGCGGGATCCTCATCGTCCTGCTGAAGGTCATCGAGTACAAGCATTTCATCCGCGAGTACCCGTCCGAGCTGTACGGCGGCCTGCTGGCCGTGATCTTCACCGCCATCGGCATCTACCTCGGGCTCAAGTGGACGCGGCCGAAGGAAGTGATCGTGGTAAGGGAGGTGCCGCCCCGATTCGTCCTCAACGAGGCGAAACTGCGGGAGGTCGGACTGACCCAGCGCGAGCACGAGATCCTCGGCCTGATCGCCGAAGGGCTGAGCAACCGGGAGATCGGCGAGCGGCTGTTCGTGTCCGAGAACACCGTCAAGACCCACTCCTCGCGGCTCTTCGAGAAGATGCAGGTCAACCGGCGGGTGCAGGCGGTTCAGAGGGGAAAAGAGCTGGGCCTCATCCCTTGAGAAGGTGAATTCATACTTTCGTTGACCCCGAAATCACCCGAAAGCAGGACGACGGGGGCGGCGGATGGGCGCCAGATTGGGCGCAAAGGAGAATGTAAATGAAACGAACGGTTCTGATCTTCGGCCTGATCTCCGGCGTCATCTCGTCCGCGATGATGTTCCTCACCATGTCGCTCCTCCTCCGCGGCGTGATCAGTTTCGACAACGGGGAGGTGATCGGCTACACGGCGATCTTCCTCTCGTTCCTGCTCGTCTTCTTCGGTGTCCGCTCGTACCGGGAGAACCACGGCGGAACGATCAGTTTCGGCCGGGCGTTCGCGGTCGGCATCCTCATCACGCTGGTCTCGTGCGTCTTCTACGTCGTCTCGTGGGAGATCATCTACTTCAACAACATGATGCCCGACTTCATCGAAAAGTACTCGGCGCACGAGATCGCCAGGGCGCGCGCGAAGGGGGCGGACCAGACCGCCATCGCGGCGAAGAGAAAGGAGATGGAGGAGATGAAGGCGGCGCTCGACAACCCGCTGCTCAACGCGGCCTACACCTTCATGGAGCCGTTGCCGGTCGGGCTGGTGATGACGCTGGTGTCGGCCGGGATTCTGCGGAAACGCGGCGGCGGCACGCCCGGTAGGGCGACCGCCGCCGTTGCCTAGCCGGCACGGCAAGAGCCTTCTCCCCGCACGACGGGGA
>DATEOX010000050.1:0-5060 GCA_035273585.1 Thermoanaerobaculia bacterium | reverse complement strand
GTTGATGCCGCCCTGCGCGGCGATGGAGTGCGCGCGGCGCGGCGAGTCGTGGTAGACGAAGCACTTCACGTTGTATCCGAGCTCCGCCATCGACGCCGCCTCGGCCGCCCCGGCCAGGCCGGCGCCGACCACGATCACGTCGTACTTTCGCTTGTTGGCCGGGTTGACCAGCTTGTAGTGCGACTTCGCCCACGACCACTTCTCTGCAACCGGTCCGGGCGGGATCTTCGAGTTCAGTTCCATTCCGTTACCTCAAGATGCCGAGCAGCACGGCCACCGGCATCGAGATGTTGCCGATCGTGATGACGAGCGCGAAGGCGATGGCCAGCCACCGCCGGAGGACGTTGAAGTTGCGGTGGCTCAGCCCGAGCGAGTCGAACATCGCCCGCAGCCCGTGCCAGAGATGAAGGCCGAGAGCGAGGTTGGCGATGATGTAGACGGCCGCCACCCACCAGACCTGAAATCCGGCCACGACGTTGTGGTAGGGGTCGTTCTCGACGAACGTCTGCGGCGCGACGTGCACGCCGAAGGTCAGATGCAGCAGGTGATAGAGGATGAAGAGGAGGATGATCACGCCGCCCCAGCGCATCGTGCGCGAGGCGTAGTTGGCCACGACCGAGTCGCGGCGCGTGTAGGCGACGGGGCGCGCCTCGCGCGACTGCAACGTGAGCTGCGTGGCGGCCTGGATGTGCAGCCAGACGGCCACGAGCATCAGGATGCGCACGACCCAGAGCAGCGCGCTGTGGGGCATGGCCGGCGCGCCCATGGTGCGCAGCCACTTCGCGTACTCGTTGAAGTGCTCGGGGCCCATGAAAATCTTCAGGTTGCCTACCATGTGGGCGAAGACCCAGCCGGCCAGGAAGGCGCCGGTCACGGCCATGACCGCCTTCTTGCCGAGGGCGGTGCGGTAGAAACTCGCGATCCACGACATCCGGAAATCACCTCTCGGGTGGGGTTGCGCAGCGGGGGCCGCTGCGCGAGCGGGCGAGGGCTCCATTCGGGTGGACATCATATCGTTCAGGGCGAGGCGGTCAACCGTCGTCTCACCTCTTCACGAACACGCTTTCCGCTCTTCGTCTTCTCGCAGGCGAAGACCTCGCGGTACGGGCCGTTGGCCAGAAAGTCGGCCGCCGCGACTTTGTAGCTCTCGTCGCGGTCGATGGTCGCCGGCCGGACGATGTAGGCGAACGCATCGGTGCCGCGCTTCGACTCGGCGAAGTCGAGGACGCGCTGCAACTGCGCGCCGCTCATCGTGCAGACGACGATCTCGTTGTCGTACGGCATCGCATTCCGCAGCAGCTCCTCCGTGAGCGGGCCGGCTGGCAGCGGCTGGCGGAAGCTGCTCGTCGTGGAGAGGGCGGCGTCCGCGTTCACCGCATCGCGCATGATTTCGACGGTGCGCTGGCCAAGCTCGTCCTGCCCGATGGCTTGCTGCAGCGTCCCGATGGGGCGGAAGAGCTCCGGATGCTTCTGCTCCAGCTCGCGCTGCATCGCCGCCACGCGCCTGGCGATCGCCTTGTCTTCCCTGATCCGGCTGTTGATCGGCACCAGCTCGCCTTTCGCGGCGACGACGCGATGATCATCGACCGTCAGTTGCACGTGGCTGATGTAGGTCAGGTACTGGAACGGCGAGATGAACCAGGTGTTCGTCCCATCGATCTTGGTCAGCGGCTGCTTGATGTGGCTGTGCGTGCCGAAGATGAGATCGATGCCGGGGACGGCGCGCGCCAGCTTTTCATCATCATCCCGATGCTCGTGGCCAATGTAGACCACGACGTCCACCTTCTCTTTCCCGCGCAGCTCCTGCACGAGGCGGCGGGCGGTTTCGACGTCCGGCCCGGCGGTGGCGAAGGCGCCGACGCGCACGCCTTTGCGCGTGAAGACGGCGTACGAGCCGCTGAGGATCGGATAGCTCACCGTTTTGCGGCACCGCTCCAGCTCCTCGGCGCCGTAATCCGCGTCGTGGTTGCCGAGAGCCATCGCATCGACGACGCCGTTGAGCCAGGACCACTCGGCACATTTGTACTCGTCGGACCACGCCGGCGCGCCCTTGTTCATCATGTCGCCGCCGCTGAAGACGAGCGCCCCCTTCTGGCTCTTCATGTAGGCGATGGCCCGCGCGATGCCGCCCTGATCGGCGCGATCTTCCGAATACGATGGGATCGCGTGCGAGTGGTAGTCCGAGAAATGCAACAAGGTGATGACAGTGCTCATGAGGACGAGGCGCATGGGCGGCAGTCTACGCGACGCTCGCCGCACGGCTCGCGTAGAAGAGTCGTGCGCGCAGCCTGGCGCGCTGCATATCGTTTTGGATTGTGAGGTACGTTGATTTCATGAAGTCCCTTCGCTCTCTCTTCCTCCCCCTGTTGCTCCTCGCCGTTCCCACCGCTCTCTTCGCCCAGAACCCGCCCGCCCCTGTCATCCGATCCATCGAGCCGAGCTCCGGTCCGAGCGCGGGCGGCACCGTGGTCACGATCACGGGCGACAACCTCTCCGTGCCGCCGAACTTCGCCTGCTTCGCGCCGTGTCCGACGCTCGTGAAGTTCGGCGAGGTCACCGTGACTCCGCGCAACGAGAGCAACACGCAGGTCGTCGTGGTGACGCCACCGAACACGCCCGGCGCGGTCGACGTGAAGGTCACGACCGGCGACGGCCGCTCGACGACCGCCGCCAACGCATTCGTCTACGTTCAGTCGGCGGAGACGTCGTACGAGCGGGTGCTGCTGCCAATTTATCTCGACGCGCCCGTCGCCGGCGGCCAGGGCTCGCTCTGGAAGACGGACCTCTGGCTGCGCAACCACGGCAAGGAGACGGTGGCCATCGCGCCGTGGCCGTGCCCCGCGGACGGCGTCTGTCCGGCGGTGTTTCCGTTCACGAAGTCGCTCGGGCCGGGTGAGGCGCTGCACAACCTCAACCCGTTCTTCCGTCTCCCGCCGGCCATCCCCGGCCGCTTCCTCTATCTCTCCCGCAACGGGGCCAAGGACGTCGACATCAACCTGCGCACGCTGGACGCCTCGCGCGACGCGTCGAACGCCGGCACGGAGGTCCCGGTGGTGCGGGAGGGCGACCTGCGCACGTCGACGCTGCACCTGATCAACATCCCGATCGATCCGCGCTTCCGGCAGACGCTGCGCATCTACGACACGGCGCAGTCGCCGACGAGGTACGCGGTGCGCGTGTATGACTTCGTCGAGGGGAAGACCGGCGCGCTGCTCGCGTCGGCGACGGTCGATGTGAGCACGCCGGAGACCGGCGAGTTCCGCGACCTGCCGCCGTACGGCCAGATCGCCGACCTCAGCGCGCTGTTTGTCACGAACGGCTCCCGCAGCGCCGTGCGGGTGGAGGTCGAGCCGCAGACGCCCGGCAGCCTGTTCTGGGCCTTCGTGAGCGTGACGAACAACGACACGCAGCACGTGACCCTGGTCACCCCGCAATAAACGTCGCAGTACGATGGCTGCCACATGGCCCGCGCTCTGTGGCTTGCCGTCGTCCTGCTGGTGCTCATCGGAGTGGCCGCGGCCCTCGGTCGCGGCCTCTTCCCCGCCGATTTCATCACGCGCGCCGAGCCGTTCCGCCAGCAGTTCCTGCAGGCGCTCGGCCGCCATGACTCCGACCCCGCGCAACGCGCCATCGAACTGCAGCGCGTCGACGCGCGCTACGGTGCGCATCGGCTCGCAACGTTTCTGCACATCGTCCCCGGCGCGCTGTTCCTGGTCCTGGCGCCGCTGCAATTCTCCACGCGCATCCGGACCCGCCATCTCCGCTTCCATCGCTGGTCCGGCCGCCTACTGGTGATCCTCGCTCTGCCGATGGTCGCCGCCGGCTTTTACTTTGGCGTGCTGATGCCCTACGCCGGCGTCCGCGAGGCGATCGTGATCGCGTCAGTCGCCACCCTGTTCATCGCGTCACTTACGCGCGCGGTGATCGCCATCCGCCGCCGCGACGTCGCCCGCCACCGCGAATGGATGCTCCGCGCCTTTGCGCTGGCCATCGGCATCTCCGTCGTGCGCCTCGTCGCAGCGGTGGTCGACACCACCCTCACCCCCGCCGGCTACGACCTCCGCGGCATGTTCGTCCTGTCGCTCGCCGGCGGCTGGGCACTCTCCAGCGCCGCGGCGGAGGCATGGATTGCACGGAGCGCCTCAGTGCCCGTGAACGAGATTCACAAGGAGCCCAGCGCATGACCGCGGACGAATTCGCAAACTGTTTCGTCGATGAAAAAGAACTCGCTGCTGCAGACCTATTTCGGTCCGCCAGGGGGCATCGCCGTGGAAACCATGATTTCGAATCTGCGGCTGGACAACGAAAAGCTCGACACCCTGCGCCAGATCATCGACGGCGCGCTCACTGACGCGTTCCACTGCCGCCTCTGATGATTTCACCTGCTTCTACGGCCACACCTAAACCACCGACGGAGACAACTGCCACTTTCGGATCATTCATTACAATCAGGTACGGCTCGTTCGACATATCACGCTTAGGCATCCTGCGCAGATATTGAGGGATGACGTACCGGACGAGATGATCGATGTTGCCGTCGAGTGGTGGGTAATGACCGTCATCAACGCGGAACTGTTCAATCGCGGCGAACCATGTGTCCTACATGGGACGCAACGAGCAAGCTCACGTTTCCCGCGGACCATAGATCCCATGGCGTTCTGCACCTCCACTCGTTCTCATAGGGCGAGCCTCACCGTCCCGGCTCCGAAAATCCCTGCCGCGCAAAGCGGTGAATTGCCACGTCATTGAGAGAATGCGCCACCCTTCAGGCAACCGCACGAGCTGCACGCCATTGGCGGCTGAAGACGTGGGCGATGCGGCCACTATGCTGGCCGCATGGTCGACCTCGTTCTCATACGACACGGTCGCGACCCCGTGGATTTCCTGACGGTCAGTATCCATGAGAAGCAAAAAAAGAGGCGCACCGCGTGCGCCTCTCTCGAATCCGAAATCGGAACGTTACTTCTTGACGACGTCCTGCAGTTCCTTGATGGCCGCCTCGCGCCCCTTTTCCTTGGCGATCTTGGCGTACTGTCCGCGCCGGCTCTCAGGAACCTGAC
>DATEOX010000049.1:0-3172 GCA_035273585.1 Thermoanaerobaculia bacterium | reverse complement strand
CTCGCGCTCGAGGCGCCGCACGGCTACGGGCGCTGGCCGGCATACCCGGAGGGCACGACCGATTTCCGAAGCGGCTTCTGGCTGGGCACCGCGGTGCGCACGTTCCGGCGCTGGCTGTGGGAGCGCATCGACGATCGCGATCTGCGCGACGACGACGGCCACTACTTCCGCGTCGTGGAGGACCAGGCCTGCATGATGCCGATGCTGGAGATGGCCACCACGCGCCGCGCGCGGCACATCGAAGAAGTGCTGCTGCTCTACAACCGCGGCAACCCGCATGGGGTGGGGCAGGTAATGCCGGACGCGATGCGCGCGGCGGCGGCGCGCATCCGGGCCCGCCGGCCATATGAGCCGCTGGAGATCACATCCCGGTTCCGTGGCGCGTCTATCTCTTAGGTGTCTGAACGACATCCGTCGTTGAAGGAGGGATTTGTGGCCACGGGAACGAAGAAATCGGGCGGTGCCAGTGGGACTACATCCAACACGGTGAACATCGTCACGACCCGCCAGGTCGCGGAGCAGATGTACCTGGCCATCGCCAAGGCTCTCGGCCCCGCCGACGGCAAGAAGAAGAAGGGCGGCGGCGGCAAGAGCAAGGGCAAAGGAAAAGGCAAGGGCAAGGGCGGCGGCGGTGGCAAGGGCAAGAGCAGCGCGGCCGGCGGCAGCAGCTCCCGTGGACGCGGCTGACGGGTCGCGGCGAACGTGAGCAGCGGGACGGCGTCGCACGCGCCGCCTTCGCTTCGCGGCGTCGAGGGGAAGCTTCCCGGCGACGAGGCGGAGCAGGCGGCGCGTCTGCTCGACCGCCTGATGAGCGAGACGGCGCCTGACCGCCTCCTCACGGCGGAGCTGACGGCGATCGCCCGGGGCCGGAGGGACGCGGGAGGCCCGCCGTCGTGGGAGCTGCGCCGCATCGCCTGCCTGGCGCTGGAGACGCAGTTCCTGCGCATCCGCGACCGGGCGGACCTGCTGCTCTTCCTGCGCGGCCTCGGCCTGGCCGACAAACGCGGCGTGCGGGTGCGCGCCCGCGTCCTGGAAGAGGGCCATTCGACGGCGGACGTCGACGGCTTCGCGGCGGAGCTGCGCCGTCGCATCGAGCGCTTCGCCTGGATCCACGACGCGCTCGCCACGCGCGCGGAGCACGCCGCGGGTGACTTCCTCCATCTCGCCCAGCACGAGTGCCTCCTCTCGCTGGGGCGCTACTGCTTCACGCCACGGCAGGTGGTGCGGCGGATCCTGCCCCGCGTGTGCATCACGCGCGGGCTGCCGCACATGCCGCCGGTGAACCCCTTCAATCTGAACGAGGCGCGCGCGGCGATGCAGCGGCTGCCGCGCTACGAGCGGGAGATCGCCGAGCTGCTGATGCGGGAGCCGGTGATCTACTGGGTCGCGGACGCCACGCCGTCCGGCATCCACTCCCTGATCGAGTACCCGGTCGGCACCATCGCCCTGGTGGTCAAGCCGCCCGGCAGCGACCTGGAGATCGAGATCAAGCGCGCCGGCACGCGCGGGGAGCGGACGGTCGATTGCCGCTACCGCCGCGAGGGCAGCGAGTTCGCCCTCCCGTCCTTCCATCACTACTACGGCGGCTCGATCGGGCGCCTCCTGCGCTGGGAGCTGAGCGAGGGCTCCTGCCTGACGCACCTGCACCGGATGGCCTACGGCACGGAGGCGCCGACGGCGAACATGGTCGGCCTCTCTTCGGTGCTGGAGATCCCCACGCCGCGCGGCGACGTCTCGGTGGTGTCGTACTTCGGCTCGCGCGAGGGCTACGGCCCCGGCTTCGACGAGATGCGCGACGACATGCGCCGCGCCGTCCCCCGCCTGGGGAAGATGCCGATGCCGATGCCGGAGGTCGACACGGGCGGCTACGGCCTGACCGGCAAGTGGATCGCCCTAACCTCCCCCGAGCAGGCGGTGATCGTCGACACGAGCTCGTTCCGCATCGAGCGCCTCGCGGCCTACCTCGCCTCCGACGGCGACGCCGCCTACTTCGAGCGCGGCCTCGGCGTCACCCATTCGCCTGATGACGCGCGCCGCTTCGCCGACGCGCTCTTCATCGAGGTCCTCGGCAGCTACACGCCGCCATCCGCGCGCGAGCGGAGCTGGGCGGAGTACCTCGATGCCGCCTTCGCCGCCAATCGCGAGCGGGCCAACGAGGTGTTCGTCGACGTGATGTCGCAGCTCGGCGCCTACATGGGGTTCTTCTGCGCCTTCCGCGCGGCGAGCATCGGGGAGTCGTTCGTGCCGCGCAACGTCGGGCTGCGCGGCGTCTTCCGCGACGGCGCCTGGACGGTGCGGGTCATCTTCATGGACCACGACTCGGTGTCGATGGCCGGCCGCGACTATGCCGCCTGCAACGCGAACTACTTCCTGGACAGCATCTGCTCCGACCTGACCCATGCCGTCGGCGGGGCGATGCCCAGCGGCTTCATCCCCGGCTCGGTCGGCGCGCTGAAGAAGATCTACCGCGTCGACGTCGAGACGGCGCGGGAGGGGATGCGCGCCCTCAAGCGCGCCCTGCGCGAGCGCTACCACGCCGGCCTGCAGGCGCTCGAGCGTCCGGAGATCAAGCAGCTCTTCACCGCCCGCTTCCTCCGCGAGCACCCCGAGTGGGACGCCGCAGTGCGGAGCATGATCGCCATCTGGTACGACGAGGCGCGGCTGGAGACGTGGGAGGAGGAGACGAGGAGCCGTCTGCTGGAGAGCGGCTACGAGCCGATCCGCATCGATGAGCTCATCGAAGGGCTGCTCGCGCACCGCCTCCTGCTGCCGTGGTTCGCGTTCCTCTACCGCGACGTGTCATCCTGAGCCCCGCAGAGGGCGAAGGATCTCCCGGCAAGCGCGAGGAGATCCTTCGCCGTCTGCGCGGCTCAGGATGACAGGGCCCCGCGCCTGAAGGTACGGATCCTTCGCCGTCTGCGCGGCTCAGGATGACAGTCAGCGCGCTACTTCCACCGTCCCTGCCAGCGCATAGTCCAGCCCCACCGCGGGAGCGAGGACGTACGCAAAGTACGACCCGGCGGCGGGCGGGGTGAAGTCGACCGCGTAGGTGCCGTTGCCGGCCGCGCGGGGCTGCTCGCGGGCCTGCCAGACGCCGGGGGCGAAGAGGAGGACCAGCGCGTCGCCGAGGGGCGGGGGGGCAGCGCCGTCGGGGGTGGTGAGGCGGAAGCGG
>DATEOX010000048.1:0-8353 GCA_035273585.1 Thermoanaerobaculia bacterium | reverse complement strand
CGACGGGCGCGACTTCGGCCGGAACAGCGACGCGGTGCAGCCGAACTGGTCGCCGCACGGCAAGCGCATCGCGTTCTGGGGGATCTCCACGAGGTCGGGCCAGCGCGACCTCTGGACGGTCGACCCGGACGCGGCCAGGCCGCTGGAGACGGTCGAGCGGGTGACGTCCGATGCGGCGCTGGACTGGAACCCGGTCTGGTCGCCGGACGGGAAGTATCTCTACTTCGGCAGCGACCGCGACGGCACGCTGAACCTCTGGCGCATCCCGATGGACGAGGCCAGCGGCAAGCCCACCGGCGCGCCGGAGCCGTTCTCGCTGCCGGCCGCCATCACCGGCAACTTCGCGGTCTCGCCGCAGGGGGACCTGGCCTACGTCACGGTCACGCGCTCGCACGGGTTGCTGGCCATCCCGTTCGACGCGGACAAGCGGACGGTAGGCGTGCCCCGCCCGCTGTTCGGCGGCTCGCAGGAGATGTTGAGCTTCGAGCCGTCGCCGGATGGGAAGTCGATCGCATTCACGACCGCCGGCGCCCAGGAGGACCTCTTCATCGCCGACGCCGACGGCACCCGCCTGCGCCAGTTGACGAACGATGTGGCGCGCGACCGCTCGGTGACCTGGTCGCCGGACGGCCGGACGCTCTACGTCTACTCGAACCGCGACGGCGACGCGTACCACATCTGGAGCATCCGCGCGGACGGCAGCGGACTGGCGCGCATCACGACCGACGCCGACCTCAAACGCGCAGACGCGCAGAACGTGTACACGCCGGCCGCCTCGCCCGACCTGCGGACGCTGGCCGCGGAGACGAACCGCTCGAATGCGCTCGTCCACCTGGACCGTCCGGCCGGCCAGCGGCTGGAGCCGATCGCCTCGTCGCTCGGCGTGGTGAAGTGGTCGCCGGACGGCGCGCGCCTCGTCGGCACCTTCGACAACTTCACGCAGCCGAGCGCGCAGCAGCGCGCGCCCGCCGCCCCGCCCCGCGGCATCGGCATCTACTCGCTCCGCACCGGCCTGGTCGACATGGTCCTGGACCACGGCCGCTCGCCGCAATGGCTCCCGGACAGCCGGCGCATCGCCTTCTTCGAGCCGCGGAGCATCGGCATCCTCGATGCCGCGACGTTCGGTGTCACGACGATTCCGTTCCCGGCGCTCCCCGGCGTCGAGCTGGACGACACGGTGGTCGCGTCCTACCTGTCGCGAGACGGGACGACGCTTTACGTGCGCCAGACGCTGGAGCAGGGGGACATCTGGCTCGTGCGGCTCTCCCGGCAATGAATGTTGCCGGTAGGTTTTTGCGCACCGGCGACACACCTTGAGTAGGGCTTCCGGTCCAGGCAAGCCAAGCAGAGAGAGAGGAGGATTGATGCCGAAGATCAGAGACCTGGGAATCAACGTCATTCCCGAGATCACCCGGCCGCCCGAGGTCGGCCAGGGCGGCGGGTGCGGCCCGACGAATCAATGTTACGGCTGCAGCGCTTACACGCCGATCAATTGCGGGGCAACCGTCCCCTGCAGCGCGCAGTACTACGGATGCAGGGCGACTCCCATCGACTGCGGCGGCGGGACGCTGGTCCAGTCACAGGGATGCGGCATACATCCCTGGGGGGCCCAGTATCAGGCGCCGTGCGGCGGAGGGACGCTGCAGAACACGGCGGGGTGCGGGGATTACTACGCGCGTCCCGACTGCGGTGGACCGACGCTTCAGAACTCGCCCGGGTGTCAACATAACTACGCAGACTGCGGCGGGGCGACGCTGAACGCCAGTTCGAATTGCTACCAACGCGGCCTCACGCGCGAGGCCATCGCGCAGCTCAAGCAGCAGCTCTACAAACAGATCGAACAGCTCGAGGAATATGCGAAGAACATCGGGCCGAAGACCGCCGAGGAGATCGACGCCCGCGAGAAGGAACTGAAAGCCGAGCTCGAGGAACTGGCCAAACGGCGCCGGGATCTCGGGAAATAGGCGGCGGGACCGGAAGCCCCCATGCCTTCCCTCCACGAGATCCGATTCCGATCGAGCCCTCACATCGAGCTCAAACGCCTCGGCGAGCTCGCTGCCGAGCAGCGGGAACCGTTCCGCGAGCTGGAAAGCGATCCTGATTTCTACGGCCTCTTCGTCCCTCGACCGCCGCTCCTGATCAACCTCAAGTCGGTGGCGCGCCAGACGGCGGATCTCTTCCGCGCGCTGGCCACGCCGTCGCGTCTCGATGCCGCTCTGCTCGCCGATGACGGCTACGCCGACGACGTGATCGACCTGGTGCTCGACGGCATCCTGGAGATCGAGAGCGGCGACGGCTTCGTCTGCGGCGCCGACGCGCTGCCGCTCGTCTCCACGCCTGTCGGCGCGCCGGAAGTCCGCGATGCCGTTGCGCGCCTCTCCCGTGACGCGCTTCTCTACGCGCAGGACCTCGAGACCGCCGATCCGCAACTGCTCACGACAGCTCTCTACCTCTACAACCGCATCCCGATGTCGCTCTTCTGGAAGGCGCGCTTCGCCGGCCGCGACGCCATCCTGGCCCACCTCGGCGCGGATCGGGTGCTCGAACGCGAGTGGCGCGCCTGGAACGCCACCGGATGGCTGGGCTGGTCTTCGAAAGCCTCGCCGCCGCGCGGCGCGGACGACGTGACCCACAAGCTGTACGTCAGCCCCCGCCCGGAACAGATCCGCGATGCGTTCGCCGTCGTGGTGCGCGTCCTCTCCTCGTTTCCGGGCACCGCATTCAAGATCGGCGACAGCGCGGGCGGGCTGCTCCGCCCCGACAAGCTCGTGACGTATTTCGTCTCGCGCGAGCAACTCGACGAGGCGGCGGCCGAGCTGCTCCGCGAGCTGGCCGGGTGCGACGCGCACGGCGTCCCGTTCACGGCGGGCATCGACGACGCCGGCCTTCTCTCCTGGGGCGTCGATCCGCCCGAGAGCGACCGCGCGCTGAGCTGGTTGCAGCGCGAGAGCTGGCGCCTCTGGGTCGTGCAGCGCCTCGGCGCCGCGCTGTCGATGGGGAAGTCGGCGCGCAGCGCGTCCGCCGTCGAGCCGTGGCGCTTCGCCGTCGAGCGCGCCCGCCGGCAGGGCGTCGACGTCGCGACCTGGACTCCATCCGCTTCCCTCTGGAGCACGACCGCATGAACATCACCGAGCCGTTCGTGCTCAAGGACGATGTGCTCCTCATCCCCTGCACGGACCTGAGCGAGGAGATGCGCGAGCGCGTGGCCTTCGACGAGGGCGACTTCACCCTCTCCCGCCGCCACGGCCGCGGTCTGGCGCAGGTGATCGACGGCGAGACCGCCGCGCTGCTGAAGCTCTTCCGCCAGCCGCGGACGATCGTCGACGCGGTGCTCGAGAACAGCCGCGCCGCCGGCAAGGACCCGGCGGTCTGGCTCGACGAGCTGCTGCCGCACCTCGGCACGTTCCTGCACAACCAGATTCTCGTGCCCGCCGGCTCGGAGGAGGAGCAGGAGATCCGACCGCGCTACGAGGCGGGGGCGAGGATCGGGCGGTGGGAAGTGGTCCGCTGCGCGAGTCTCATCGAGGACAGCGAGGTCTACCAGTTGCGCGACGGCGGCGAGACGGCCGCGCTGAAGATCGCCCGCTCCCCGGCCATGCAGTTGATCTTCGACAACGAGACGGCCATCCTCCGCCACCTAGACGGCAGCGGCATCGCGCCGCGCCTGATCGAGGCCGGCCTGCATGATGAGCGGCCGTACCTCATCATCGACTGGCTGCCCGGCGTCGACGCGACCGTGGCCGCGGCGGAGCGCCGTCACGACCGCGCGTCGCTCATCGACCTCTGCGCGTCGATCGCGGAGGCGTATGCGGAGCTGCATGCGCGCGGCGTGCTGCACGCGGACGTGCATCCGCGCAATGTGCTCGTCGGCGAGCGGGTGATGCTCCTCGACTTCGGCTTCTCCCGACTCGCCGATCAGCCGCCGCGCGTCGGCCGCGGCGGGATGTACTACTTCTTCGAGCCGGAGCATCTCGCCGCGCAGCGGCAGGGGATCATGCTGCCGCCGTCCGCGGCGGGCGAGCAGTACGCGATCGCGGCGCTGCTCTACCTCCTCGTCTCCGGCCATCACTACCTCGACTTCCGCTATGAGCGCGAGGAGATGGCCCGGCAGGTGGAGACGGAGCCGCCGCTGCCGTTCGCCAGGCGCGGCATCCCGCCCTGGCCGGAGGTCGAGCAGGTGCTCTTCCGCGCGCTGGAGAAAGACCCGTCGCGCCGCTACGGGTCGCTTTCCGAGCTCGCCGCGCCCCTCGGCGCCACGCGCGATGCTTCGGTGCGCGACTCTTTGGCCGCGCCGCTCGCGCCGGAGACGCTCTCGTTCCTCGACCGCATGCTGCAGTCGTTCGCCCGCGGCGGGGCTATGTTCATGACGCGCTATCCGTCGCCGCCGACGGCATCGATCAACTACGGCTGCGCCGGCGCCGCGGTCGGCCTGCTGCGCATCGCCGAGGCGCGCAGCGATCCGGCGCTGCTGGCGTTGGCGGATGTGTGGCGCTCCCGCGCCGCCGCCCTCATCGGTACGGAGGGGGCGTTTTACGAGGACGGCCTGGAAGTGACGCTGGAGGCGGTGGGGGAGGTGAGCCCGTACCACACGGAGTCCGGCATCCACGCCGCCGCGGCAATGATCGCCGCCGCGATGGGTGACGGCCTGGCCCAGCGCCGCGCGATCGCCGCGTTCCTGCGCACCTCCGCCCGCCCTTGCCCGCAACTCGACCTGACCCTCGGCCGCTCCGGCAGCCTGCTGGCCTGTGCGATGCTCCTCGACGACTCTCCCGACGTGCGCACGTTCGGCACCGAGACAATGACCGCCATCTGGCGCGAGCTCTCCACCCACCCGCCCATCGCGTCATCCGCCGGCACGTTTCTCGGAATCGCCCACGGGTGGGCCGGCTACATCTACGCCGCCTTGCGCTGGTGCGCCGCATCCGGCGATCCCCTCCCGCCCCGCCTCATCGACCGCCTTCACGAGCTCGCGGCTCTTGCCGTCCCGCGAGGCCGCGGCGCGTCCTGGCCCATCAAGGTCGGCCACCCGCCCAACCCGCCCTTCCCCGGCTGGTGCAACGGCAGCGCGGGCCACGTCTTCCTCTTCACGCTCGCCCACCGCCTCCTCGGCGACGCCGAGTGGCTCCGCCTCTGCGAGCTCTCCGCCTGGAACGCCTGGGACGAGCCCCGCAACATCGTCGACCTCTGCTGCGGCACCTCCGGCCGCGCGTACGCCCTGCTCAACCTGTACAAACACACCGGCGCCACGGAGTGGCTGAGCCGCGCCCGCCATCTCGCCAACCACGCCGCGACGTCCGCCTCCTCCGTCACGTCGCCCCGCGCCAACGCGCTGTGGAAGGGGGAGCTGGGCGTGGCGACGCTCATCGCCGATCTGGCATCGCCCGAGAACGCGCGGATGCCGTTCTTCGAGTAGCTGCGACACGCGGACGCTTCGCGCCGCGGTCGCTCGCGCCGCTGCAGCCGACGCGCTCACGCGCGCGGCTGAGCGCCGTGGGCTGGCGGCGCTTCGCCTGCCGCCGTTCTGTGCGCGACGTGCAGCGTGGAAGCCGATCAGCCGCGCGAAGCGTCGGCTGCATCGGTGTGGGTTAGAACATCAAGAGGATGGCAGGAAGGGTGCTGAGGTGCGGAAGCGCCGCGAAGCCTATGGCCACAAGCGGACCACGCCGTGCGTGGTGGCGGTGAGTGGAGTCGAACCACTGACCTAGCGCTTATGAGACGCCCGCTCTAACCATCTGAGCTACACCGCCCCGGGAAAGTCCGCGGATTATACTCAACATGTGACTGCCGGGGATATTTCGAAGGCTTGCGTCGGATGCGGGGACAGCGAGGAGATGGCGCGGCTGGAGCGCTGTCCGATCTGCGCGAAGTACTTCTGTTCCGACTGCGCCGTGCGGGGGGCGGGGCGGAGGTTCTGCTCGCCCGACTGCGCGCGCAACTACTTCTTCCATGGAGACGAGGATGACGACGAAAACGATGCCGGGGAGTGATGCGACCACGACGGTGACCGCGCTGATGCGGAGGCCGCGCCGGCTGCGGCGGACCGAGGCCATTCGGGCCATGGTGCGGGAGACCGTCGTGCGGCCGGAGGACCTCGTCTATCCGCTCTTCGTCGTGCCGAACACGCGGGCGAAAGTCGAGATCGGATCGATGCCGGGCGTGTGGCAGTTGCGCGTGCGCGAGGCCGTCGATGAGGCGCGGCGCGCGTACGACCTCGGCATCAAGTCCGTGCTGCTGTTCGGGTTGCCCGAGTACAAGGATGGGATCGGATCCGCGTCGTGGGATCCGTCCGGGCCCGTGCAGGCGGCGATCGAGGGGATCAAGCGGGCGGTGCCCGGACTGGCCGTGATGGCCGACGTCTGTCTGTGCGAGTACACCGACCACGGGCATTGCGGAGTCATCGTCGACCATGATGGGGTGAAGGACGTCGACAACGACCAGACCTTGCCGCTGCTGACCAAGCAGGCCATTTCGTTCGCCGCGGCCGGCGCCGACTTCGTGGCGCCGTCGGACATGATGGATGGGCGCATCGGCGCCATCCGCCGGGCGCTCGACGCGCGCTCCATGCCGGACGTCGGCATCGTCGCCTACTCCGCGAAGTTCGCTTCCGGGTTCTACGGGCCGTTCCGCGAGGCGGCCGAGTCGGCGCCGCAGTTCGGCGACCGGCGGACGTACCAGATGGACCCGGCGAACGGGCGGGAGGCGCTGCGGGAGATCGAGTTGGACATCGAGGAAGGGGCGGACATGATCATGGTCAAGCCCGCGCTCTCCTACCTCGATGTCATCCACGCAGCGCGCGAGCGCTTCGGGATGCCGGTCGTCGCCTACAACGTGAGCGGCGAGTATTCGATGGTGAAGGCGGCGGCGGAGCGCGGCTGGATCGATGGCCCGCGGGTCATGAACGAGATTCTGACGTCGATCCGCAGGGCGGGGGCGGACCTGATCATCACCTACCACGCGGTGGAGTTCGCGGCGGCGTACCGGTAGTACACTCGGTCGATGGCCCCGCGGCGCGCGATCGTGCTCTTCGCCCGCACTCCGGAAGCGGAGGCGGCCTCGAAGCGGCTGCCCGTGAGCCGCACCGCGCCGCTCTTCTCCGCCGTGGCCGCCGCGTGGCTCCGCGCCGCGGCGCGTCACGATGCGACGGCGATCATCGCCTGTCATCGGAATGATCGCGAGCGGCTGACGGCCATCGCGCCGGATGTCGAGCGTCTCTGGCTCGAGCAGTGCGGCGCGACGTTCGGCGCGCGGCTCGCGGGGGCGGCGGATGACGCGTTCGCGCTCGGCTTCACGCGCGTGATCGTCACCGGCATCGACGCCCCGCCGCCCGCCGACCTCGGGGCGGCGTTCGAAGGGCTCGACGACGGGAAAACGGTCATTGCCCCAGCGAGCGATGGCGGCATCAACCTCATCGGCCTGACCGCGCCCTGCGCGCTGCTGAAGACCATCGAGCCGCGCCAGCGCGATGTGGCCAAACGATGCGAGGCCGCCTTCGAGCGGCTCCTCATCCTCGAACAGACCACGGATATCGACACGCAGCGCGACCTCGCAAGAGCCAGACACAACCGCGCTTGGCGGCCGTTCGTACACCTCTTGATGACCGCCGCATGGGCCCCCTACCAACGGCAGACCAAGGCATGCAACGGCCAGGCAACGTACATCCGCCCTCCTCCTCCAGCGCTCCGCCCCGCGTGAGCCGACAAGAGAGAACGATGGAGGAGCAATGCCCAGCTACTACCTGTCCGAGGACTTGGCCCGCTTCGGCGAGATCGCCAAGACCAACCCCAAACTGTTCGACCTCTTCCTCAAGTGGTACTCCACCACCATGGAGAAGGGCGCGCTGGACGAGAAGACGAAGAAGCTGATCGCGCTCGCGGTGGCCTTCGCCATCCAGGAGCCGTACTGCATCGACTCCTACTCGTCGGCCTGCACGGACAGCGGCATCTCGCCCGAAGAGATGGCCGAGGCGGTGAATGTCGCGGCGGTGATCCGCGGCGGCGGGACCATCGCCCACTGGGTCCAGGCCTGCAACACCGTTGCGCGCAAGGACGCCTGATGCCTCCTCGGGTGATCGTCGTCGGCGGCGGTCCGATGGGGATCGCGGCCGCGATCGGCGCGCTCGAGCGCGGCCACGACGTGACCGTGCTCGAGGCGGAAGACGTCGGCGCGTCGCTGCGCCGCTGGGGGCGGACGCGTTTCTTCAGCCCCTTCTCCATGAACGTCTCACCGGTGATGGCCAAGTCGCTGGACGGCACCCGTCCACCGGATGACGCACTGCTGACCGGCGCCGAGTTCGCCGATCTCGTGCTCCGGCCGCTCGTCGACGGCGGCCCGCTGCACGGCCGGGTCCGGACGC